>NZ_BAAAMU010000203.1:0-12845 GCF_039529435.1 Nonomuraea maheshkhaliensis | reverse complement strand
ACGGCCGCCTCGTCGGCATCGTCAGCCGCCGCGACCTCATCAAGGTCTTCCTGCGGCCCGATCACGACATCGAGCGGAAGGTCCGGGAAGCCGTGCGGGCCGACGCCGCCGGCCTGGACGTCCAGGTGAACGACGGGGTGGTCACCCTGTCCGGCGCGCTGGCCGAACGCAGTCACGCCATCACCGCCGTCCGCCTGGCCGAGAACATCGACGGGGTCGTCGCCGTCCAGGACACTCTCGGCTGGAAACACGACGACATCGCCGACCTGCCCGTGTGGGGCGGCGCCTGAGCCGTCCCGCTACCGCGGGCCCGGCCCCGGTGGCTCCGCGCCCACGACCTCGCCGTAGCGCAGGGCCACGACCTCGCAGGCCGACCTGGTCAGCAGCTCGGCCGGCCCGTACGCGCCCGCCACGATCTCGGCGGGCACTCCCCAGCCGTGCTCGGTCAGGACCGTACGAGGATCGGCGCGCGCCTGCCTGGGCAGCAACGCCAGCGTCTCCTGGTCGCAGTAGCGCAGTCCCGGGTCCACGTGACCACTCGCCAGCAGCCGGTCTTCGCTGAGCACTAGGTACCCGCCGGGCTCCAGGCTCTCCTCCGTCTCCACCCGCACCGCGGGCACGGGCCGATCGGCCCGCGGCCGCAGTTCGGGCAGGCAACGGGTGAAGAGCGGATGCCGGTGGAGCGGATCGTCGTACCCCGCGAACCACGACACCGGCAGCAGCAGCCGCACGGCCGGCGGCGCGGGGGCGGGGACGTCCCCGGCGCCGTCGGCGTGCGCGGGTTCTCCCGCGGCGTGACCGCGCAGCGACTCGGCCTCGGCCCGCAGGCCGTCCTCAGCCGCGAGCCGGTGCAGCAACTCGTCCAGGTCGCCCGGCCGGCCCTGCCCGGGTACGGCGGTGGCACGCAGCACCGCCTCGGTGAGCCGGGCCGCCGGGCGGGCCACGTCCGGCGCGCCGGGCGCGCAGGACGCCTGCCGTAGTTCGGCCGCCGGGTCGCCGGCGCCGGTACCGGTTCTGGCGTGTTCGAGCGGGGCGTCCATGCGGGTGAAGTCGAGCTCGACGCCCTGTGCGGCGGCGAGGGCGGACAGGACGGGGCGGAGGCGGCGTTCCCAGGAGCCGGCGGTCACCGGCCGCGGGCCGATGGCGAGCACGGCGGCGAACATGTCCCAGCCCGCCGGGTCGCCGTTCAGCAGCAACGCGGCCCCCATCTCCTTCAGCCCGGAGATCTCTCCCGGCAGGTCGCGGTCGCGCAGCAGGCAGGCGATCCGCAGCGCCTCACGAGGTCGCCCCCGCACGCGGGCGTCGTGGGCGGCCGCCTCGAGCTCGTCACGCTCTCCCAGCCGGTCGGCCGACGCGTCGAGGTGGCGGCGCGAGCACGCGCGAGCGCCTTCCAGGTCGCCGGTGACGATCAGGGCGTCGACGTAGGAGGTCCAGGCCCAGGTCCATGTGGGATCGATGGCGCCGGCGGCGAGGTAGCGCACCGCCTCCTCCGGCCGGCCGAGCTCCAGGGAGATGCGGCCGATCATGCACCGGCTCCAGTCGTCGGTCGCGCCGTCGAGCAGGGCCAGGGCCTGTTCGTAGCGGCCGACGTGCACGAGGGCGTCCGCATAGGCGGCCGTGGTGGACGGGTCCCGCACGATCGCGTAGCCGCGGGCGGCCGCGGCCTCGCACGTCCAGGGCAGGCATCGCGTCCTGGACGTCTGCGCCAGCAGCAGCCACACCTGTGCCGACAGCGGATTCAGGGCCAGCGCCCGTGCCGCCGCGAGCAGCGCGCCCCACTGCCCGGCATGCCGGTGGGCGCCCGGCATCTCGGCGAGCTGGGCGCGCAGGTCGCTCTCGGTCGCGTAGCTCCACCATTCGCTTCCGGTGACGTCCGCCTGCCGCTGCGCGGCGAGCAGGGCCGACAACGCGCCGGACAGGCTCTCGCGCACGTCGCGGCGGGGGCGCTGCCGGGCGGTCACCGCGACGACGTCGGCCAGGCGCAACTGTGCCACCGCTCGTGTACGGACGTCCTCCTCGTCCTGCGGATCCGGCTCCAGGGCGGACTCGAAGTCGTGGCGGGCGAGCTCCAGATGGCCCTTGCCGGCACGCCACTCCCCCGCCGCCAGCAGCGCCGCGCGGCGCTCTGCCGGTGAGCTCAGGAGCCCGGCACGGACCTCCTCCACCATGGCGATGATCTCGTCGCCGGGTGGCGCGACCGTGGCCGCGTGATCGAGCAGGCTCAGCGCCCGGTCGCGGTCGTCCTCGTCCCGTGCCCACTCGGCGAGCGCGATGTACAGCTCGCAGGGCACGTCCACCAGCCGGTTGACGTCACCTTCGACGTCGCTGAGCGACAGGAACGCCTCGGCGGCGGCACGTGCGTCGTCGAGCGCGAGCCCGGGATCTCCGATGTCGCGGGCCAGGGCGATCGCCTCGGCGGTGGCGTCCAGGTCGCGCGGATCCAGCTCGCGAGCGCGCTGGAGCAGCGCCTCGGCCACTTCGGCCTGTCCGCACGCCCGCGCGTAGCGGGATCGCAGTGCCAGCCACGCCGCGCTGTCCGGCTCCCCGGCGCCCTCGCCGATGACGGCGCCGGCCTCGTCGAGCAGGCCGTTCCGCAGCGCCAGGCGCGCGGCCAGCAGCCGCAGGTCCTCCCGCACGCCGTCCTCAGGGCCCGTCCAGGAGCCGATCCGCAGTCCCCGGTGGCCGAGTTCGAGAAGGTCATGGCACAGGTTCCAGTCGCCCGTGGCGAGTGCCCGGTTCGCCACGGATATCCGGTGGGCGAGCACCGAGGCGGCGGCCGGCAGGGGGACTTCCGCCTCCAGCCGGTCCATCGCCTCCGTCCGGCGCCGGCTCGCCGCGGTGAGCCAGTAGCCGAGCCACTCCCCCAGCCCGGTCGGAAGATCGGTGGCGAGGGCGCCGCGGAGCCGGTCACGCTCCTCGGGCCAGCCTTCGGCGAGGAACGGCCGCACCGCCGAGAGGTGCTCCACGGCGCCGGCGAGGCGGTCGAGGCGGAGCAACGCCTCTTCCAGGGCCCGGCGGCGCGCGGCGAGCAGTCGCGGCATCTTCTCTTCCTGAGCGCGCGCCGCGATCTGCCGCAGTCCCGCGTCCACGTCGAGTTGCCTGCGCAACCGCCGGTCGGCGCGCCGGATCAGCTCAGCGATGGAGGACATCGCGCACTCCCCTCCGGCGCGGCGCCACCGGCTCCACGAAGCGGGCGGCGACAGGCCCCGGCGTGAGCGGGCTCTCCGCCACGGGACTCACCAGCCGCACGCCCGACTGAGGACCGGTGACCAGGGTGAACCAGCCGAATCCGGCCGCGTCCTCCACCGGTTTGTCCACCTTGAGCATCCTGCGGCCCGCCTGTACCGCGGTCTCGATCGACTCGCCGCGGCCCAGCGCCTCGTAGAAGGAATCGTTGAACACCTTGCACTGCTTGGGGTGCACAGGCAGGTGTGTGAGCATCACCGCGCTCACGCTTCCGGTGATGACGTCGCCCAGCGCGCTGGGTGTCAGCGGTTCGTAGTTGTAGTCGGTGGGCGGCATCAGCAGTTCGAAGACGACCAGACGCACACCGTAGGCCGCGGCGGTCCTGATCACGCCGCGCGGATCCTCCCACGACTCGCCGTCTCCGTCGTCGTCGACGAAGGCGATCAGCGGCGTGCCGTCGTCCTCGCGCTGTCCCACGCCCATGAAGTGCAGCACCGTGTAGGTTCCGGTGCGCAGAGCGTCCTGTACGGCGCTCCACCGCGGCTCGGGCAGCACGTTCACCACGAACCCGGCGCGCTCGACGCGCTCGCCGAGGCGGGTGCACATGTCCGACGGCTTGGGCCAGCGGTAGGGCGAGCCCCGGTGCCGGGGAGGCACAAGAGGATACTGGCGGGCCCAGTGCCTCGGCTGGGCGACGGCGGCCAGCACGCCGACCTCGGCCGGCGTCGTGGCCGGTCCGGCGGATGGCGTCAGGTCCCCGTCCGCCAGATCCGTGTCCGACACCCGGACGAACCTGAACTTCTCGTCGGCGGCGAGGAACTTGTCCCGCTCCCCGGGGACCGCGGCGAGCTCCCACGGGATGTCGGTGAGGTCGTTGCCGTGCTCCACGTGCAGGCGGACCAGGACGCTGTCGGCCTGGCTGATCGCGCTCAGGTGGTTGGCGACGTCCCGGGGGAACAGCGCGCTGGCGAGCAGCGGGCCGAGCAGCGACACCTCGTCCGCGTCACAGACCCGCCGTCGCTGCGCCCACCGGAACAGCGCCTCGGCGACGTCCTCGCCGAGGTCACGACCGGTCAGGCCGTGGCTGAGGTGCGGCTCCAGGCTGATCTGCCAGGAGTTGCGCTTGCCGCTGACCCGCAGGTCCACGCACGCGCCGATGTCCCAGGAGCGGCCGAGGCCCTGCCAGCCGTCCCTGCCGAGCGCGTCGCGCCAGGGCACCATGGCGGGCGTCGACGTCTTGAGCAGGGCGGCGATCTCCTCGAACCTCCCGGCCGCCACGGCGACCGGCACCGCGCTGCCGCCGAGGGCGTCGGCCGCGTCCATGCTCCAGCGGGTGAGCGAGACCACCGCGCCGCTCTTCGTGCTCAGGCCGGGGCCGCCGCTCATCCCGTGGGTGATGATCGTGCCTGGTTCGAGCCGCAGGCTCTGGTCGGCACCGTCCTGGAGGCCCTCTCGCCCATGGCCTCCGGCCGCGACGATCTCCAGCCCCGTGGGCTCCCCGTTCTCGCGCGGGAAACCGGCCAGCCAGTACCGGCAGCTGTCCAGTCTGGTGTCCAGGACCACGCACGGGATGGCGGGCTCGTCACGCGCCTCTCCGGCCAGCAGGGCGAGATCGGCGTCCGCGTCCCGCCTGATCACCTTGGCGGGGCGGCGGGCGCGGCCGATCGGCTCGATGTCGATCCGGGCTCCCTCGGGAACGACGTGCTCGCAGGTGAGCAGCAGCCGATCGCTGACGAAGAACGCCGTACCCTGGAACTCGCCGTCGGCGTGGACGGCGGCGGTCGCGTCGTGCAGCACGCGCTTGAGCAGCTCAACGGTCGCGTCCGGCAGCGGCATCGCGCGCCCCCTCCATGTCCGCGGCGGCCCACTCCAGGGTGACCTTGATCGTGGCCTCGCCGCGGCCCTTGCCGAGCATCGCCACGACGTGGCCGGACTCGACCGCGAGGCCGAATCCCAGTTCGACCGTGCCCTTGGTGGGGCCCGCCCGGCGGACGGCCTGGAGCGCCTCGCGGCTCACCCGTTCCACGGACGCGGTGATCTCGCTCAGTTCCGCCACGATGTCCTTGCTGGACACCAGCGTGCCACCCACGGGTTCCGCGACGATGACCATCGTGCCACCGTCGGCGATCTTCACCGCGAACTTCTGCTCTCCGGCCATGGCCGGCCCTCCCGCCTGTAGCCCTCGTACTGCTGCTCACGGTCCGCCCGGCGCCGCCGGCGTTCCAGGGGCGAATGTCACGGTGCGGCGGGGCCGAACGCCCCTGAGTCACGGGAGCAGCGGGAGAATTTCCGGCACCGTCAGGAGGTGTGCAGATCGAGCATGAAGGCCGCGGCGAGCGCGGGTGCGCACGGCCATGCGGTCGCGCAGGACAGGCAGGTGCGGGAGGAGTCCCCCGCGCGGTGCGCGTGCAGGGCGACGGCGGCCCTTGAGAAGTACGTCTCGCCCAGTGGGTCGATCTCGGCTCTCGTCTCACTCAGGAGGACGGACATCGCACTCACCCTTCGCCGGCTGAGGTTTTTTCGTGATGGACCTCACCTTCTCTCCGGCCCTTGCCGCACACCCGAGGCGAACGGCCCGGAGGAGTGTGACCTAAGTCATCGCGCCCGGCGCCTCGCATGACCGCCTTGGGACGAAAGCCCTCCCCCGCCGAGGCCTACGACACTGCCGCCTCTGGGCGAGATCTCGCACAGTGGCCTCAGGGAGGTGCCCCATGAAGGCATGGAGTGATTTTCTGACGCCGCGAGTACGTCTGTACCGCCGGGACGGCAATCCCCTGCGTCGCCGTTCCGACCGGTTGGAGTCCGCCGTCGTGCTGCTGTCCGTGCTCGTGGTGCTGCTCAGCGTCTGGCCCGCCGTAGTGGCCGGGCGATGGGCGTACGACAACGCGCTGCGGGACGAGAGCACCGGCTCCGGCGCCCGCCGGCAGGTCATGGCGACGCTGCTGGAGGACGCTCCGGTCGCCCGCGTGTCCTTCACCGAGGTTCCCACGGGCAGGCAGGAAGCGGTGGCCCGATGGGCGACACCCTCGGGCGAGGTTCGCACCGGCACGGTGCCCGTGCGAGCACTGGCCAAGGCGGGCTCGGCGGTCTCGGTGTGGATCGACGCCACTGGGAAAGCGGTTGCACCGCCCGTCGACAGGTCCGTGCTTCACCTGCGGGGTGTGGCGGTCGGGATGCTGATCGTGCTCGTGACCGCGCTGCTGGTGCTGTGCGCGTTCGCCGGCTTCCGGTGGTGGGTGGACCAGGCGCGTTATCGCGAGTGGGATGCCGAGTGGGCACGGGCTTCGGACACATGGCGCCGCCCGCGGCATCACTGAGCGGAACCCACGGCGTGGTCCGAGGCCCGCCATGCCTTGTGCGCGGTGTCGGCGGCGGCCATGACCGGGATCGCCAGCACCGCGAACGCCCAGCCGGCCGGCGTGGGGAACGCCCCGCCCAGGAGGTGGGCGACCGGCGGGACGCCGACGAAGAGCAGGAGCAGCACGGCCTCGAAGGCGACCGCGCCGAGCAGCAGCGGGTTGGCGGGCCGGCGCAGCCGGCCGATCCAGCGGGATTCGCTGCGGCAGGCGAAGGCGTTGGCGACCTGGCCGAGCACGACCGCGGCGAACGCCGTGCCGGAGGCGGCGGCGAGCAGGCCTGGATCCGGTACGGCGCCGAAGTGCCAGCCGCCCAGCAGCAGGACACCGACGAACGCCCCCATCTCGGCCACCGCCTGGGCCGGGCCGAGCACCCCGAACACGCGGAACAGCACGCGGCGGTCGATGAGGGCGCCGGTGCGGGCGGGGCCGTGCATGGTGCGCGGGTTGGCGGGCTCGGCGCCGAGCGCGAGAGCGGGCAGCAGGTCGGTGCCGATGTCGAGGGCGAGCACCTGCAGGACGGTGAGCGCGAGCGGGACGGTGCCGCCGGACAGCGCCCAGACGGCGAACGGGGTGAGCTCGGCGACGTTGTCGGTCAGGTGGTAGGTGAGGAAGCGCCGGACGTTGGCGTAGGTGGCGCGGCCCAGCTCGACGGCGGCGACGATGGTGGCGAAATGGTCGTCGAGCAGCACCAGGTCGGCGGCCTCGCGGGCGACGTCGGTGCCGGAGGCGCCCATGGCGATGCCGATGTCCGCCTCGCGCAGGGCGGGCCCGTCGTTGACGCCGTCGCCGGTCATCGCCACGACGTGGCCGCGCGACCGCAGCGCGCGGGCGATGCGAAGTTTGTCCTCAGGGGTGACGCGGGCGACGACCACGCCGTCCCGGTCCAGCAGTTCGCCCAGCGCCGCGTCGTCGGCGGGCAGTTCGGCGCCCGTCAGGACCAGCTCGTCGGCGCCCAGCAGCCCGGCCGCGGCGGCGACGGCGCGGGCGGTGCGCGGATGGTCGCCGGTGACCATGGCGAGTTTGATCCCGGCGATGCGGCATTTCCAGATCGCCTCGGCCACGTCTTCGCGTGGCGGGTCGTGCAACCCGATCAGGCCGAGCAGTTCGAGGTCGCGTTCCCCGGAGCCGCTGCCGCGGGCGACCGCGAGCACGCGCAGCCCGCGTTCGCTCATCCGGGCCAGCGCCTCCTGCACGCCCTCGGCCCCTCGCCCGCCGGTCCCGGCATCCGCTGCGCCGCCGGCCGGGACGTCGCGGCACAGCGGCAGCACGGTGTCCGGCGCCCCTTTGAGCTGGAGCCGGCCGTTCACCATGACGGATGCGCGGCGGCGGCGCGGGTCGAAGGGGTTGCGCGCGGTGATCTCGCCGGTCAGGTCGGCGCCGAGGCGTAACGCCTCGACGTGCAGCGCCACCTCCATCGGGTCGCCGACCGGCTTGCCGTCGCTCATCCGTCCGGTGGAGCTGAGCACGGCCGTGCGCAGCACGTCGGCGGGCGCGTGCCCGGGCGCCCACACCTCGGCCACGGTCATCTCGTTACGGGTCAGGGTGCCGGTCTTGTCGGTGCAGATGAACGTGGCCGAGCCGAGCGTCTCGACCGCCTCCAGATGGCGTACGAGGGCATGGCGAGCGGCCATCCGCTGCGCGGCCCGCGCCAGCGACAGCGTGACCGTCGGCAGCAGCCCTTCGGGGACGAGCGCCACCGTGACCCCCAGCGCGAACAGGAAGCTGTGACTCGCCGGCGTGCCCAGCAGCAGGGCCAGGCCGAAGAAGGCGGCGCCCACGGCCAGCGCGATCCCCGCGACGATCTTGACGACCTTGCCGATCTGCACCGACAGCGGGCTCGGCGGCCTGGACGCCTCCTGCGTCAGCCGGGCGATCCCGGCCAGCCTGGTCCGGGCGCCCGTCGCCACCACGACGGCCTCGGCCTCGCCTTCCACCACGTACGTGCCGGCGTAGGCCGGGTCACCGGCCCGCGGCCGGACCGGAACGCTCTCCCCGGTCAGCATGGACTCGTTGACCGCCAGGGCGTGCGCCTCGGCCAGCTCCAGGTCGGCGGAGATCCGGTCGCCCGCCTCCAGCAGCACCACGTCCCCCGCCACCAGGCCGGCCGCGTCCACGACCCGGCGGCGGCCGTCGCGGCGGACGACGACATCGGCCGGGATGAGCTCGCGCAGCCGCTGCGCGGCCTGGTCGGCGCGGTACTCCTGGGCGAAGGCGAAGCCGCCGTTGAGCAGCACCACCACCACGATGGCCACCGCGAGCTGCGGCATCCCGGCCAGCAGGGCGAGGACCGACGCGCCCCACAGCAGCAGCGCGAAGAAGTGCGCCATCTGGCGCAGCAGCAGCACGACAGGGGGCGTTCGCCGCGGCGAGGGCAGTACGTTGGGCCCGTCCGCGGCCAGCCGTGCCGTGGCCTGCGCCGTGGTGAGCCCCTGCCGGAGATGGGACACGCTCGTCGTCATGCCGCCACAGTCACCGCCGTACGGGCGCCTCGGGCAGGGCCTTTCGGCACCGGGGCGGGGGCCGTACGACCCTGACCCGCGCACGGCCCGCACGGGAGGGTTGGCGGTGGGAGATGTGCCATGTTCACTCCGCTCGATCACGAGTCCGGCGTCCGGAGGCTGCTGGTGGCGGCCGGTCAGGCGCCGTCGGTGCTCGACACCCAGCCGTGGCGCTTCCGCGTAGCGGATCATGAGCTGATCGAGGTCCACGCCGACCACGGGCGGCGGCTGCGGGTGAGCGACCCGCGCGGACGCAGCCAGCACGTCGGCTGCGGGGCCGCCCTGTTCAACCTGCGCCCGGCCCGGCTGGTCACGCTCGACCGGCACGGCACCGCCGGCCTCCTCGGCTACGCCGCCATGGCCGACGACGAGCGTGGCCGCCTCCTAGAGCAGTGGTGGGACGATGACGAGGTCGTCCTGGCCTGCGGTGATTTGCGCCTTGACGTCGACGACGCCTTCGACCGCGCGGATCGCCTCGACGAGTGTGATGCGCTGGGAGCTCCACTGCACCCGTCCGCTGATGGTCACCACGCCTCTGTCGACCTCGACGGTGAAGGCCCCGGGGTCGGCGAGCACGGCTTTGACGTCCGCTTCCAGTTCGGCGGCCGGACGGGTGAAGACGCGCAGCACGTCGTGCTGGTGCAGGGTGCCGACGATCCGCCCGGTCACCACGTCGATCACGGGCAGTTGCTTGATCCGCCGGGCGTGCATGAGGCGGGCCGCGTCCCGTACCGGGGTTCCCGGTGTGACGGTGATCGCGGGCGAGGTCATGAGCTGGGCCGCCCGTACCCCCGCCGCCTTCTCGTGCTCGTGCCGCTGCCTGCGGGACTCGAACATCGGCACCGCGGACCGTACCGGGTCGGCCTCCTTGAGCAGCAGGTCGTCCTCCGACACCACGCCCACCGGCCGCTGGTCCGCGTCCACCACGGTCACCGCCCCCACCGCGTACCGCTTCATCGCGGCCACGATGTCGGCGAACGACGCGTCCTCCAGGACCGCGATGGCCACGCGCCCCATGACGTCCTTGACTTCGATCGACATGATCCCCACCTCGCTTCCACCACCACGTTCCCGCACGGGCGGACCGGCCGGCAGCGGCGAACGTCCCCGGTGTCAGGGCCCAAGGTCCTACGCGCGCGACCGCGACCGGGCAGGCGGCGTGGTGCGGCCTGCCGCGGCTGACCGAGCCCATTGCCACCGATTCTCGTGCCCGCATCGTCCGGCGGCACGGGCGGGCCCGTCAGGCTTGAGCGTCCTCATGGAAGGGGACCTTCGGCCTCTGGTACGGGCCCGTCCCTGCAGGCCGAAGGCTTCAGGACCTCCGGCCGATCGTCACTTCATCGCCTCCACTCTCGGGCCGGCGAGCGCGTGCCGCACGGTGGCGGAGAGCCACAGCGCGATGGTGGCGTAGAACAGCACCGCCAGGGCCAGTTCGCTGGCCAGAATCACCCCGGCCAGGCCCGCGAGGAGCGCGATCACGCCCAGGGCGCCGGCCAGCCTCATGTACAGGCCCTTGCTCTCGGACGCCGCGCCCAGCGCGCAACCGCCCATGACGCCGAGCAGCAGGATGACGCCGCTGGCCCCGCGCACGCTGTCGATGACGGGCACGTCCGCGCCTCGCGTGAAGGCGACGTAGACGGCGACGTTCGCGCCCGCGACCACTGTCGCCAGGGCGTCCTTCCAGGTCAGCCTCATCGATGCCACCTCCTTTCCCCTCGACCGTGCGCCGTGCGTCCGACGCGGGCCAGTGCCTTTGGTCCCGGTGCTGGGGGAAAGTGGCGGATCATCATGATCGGGGAGCCGCCCTCGGCTCGCCGGGAACGGTCAGGCTCCTCGGCCGCGTGGCCGCACCACCGCGACGGGGCAGGTCACGTGATGGAGAACGCCGTGGCTGACCGAGCCCATGACGGCGGAGGCGAAGCCGCCCCGCCCGCGCGAGCCCACGACCACCAGGTCGGCTGTCGTCGCGGCCCCGGCCAGGAGACCAACCGGATGCCCCGACAGCGTCTCTTGGGTGATCTCGATGTCGGGGTTCTTCTCCCGCCACCGCGCCACGCTGTCCGCGACGGCACGGACCTCGTCCTGGTAGAGGGTGGCCAGGTAGCTGTTGTAGGCGGCCATGTACGGCGAGAAGGCCGGCGTACGCCACGCGTGGAGCACGTCCAGACGCGCTCCGTGGGCCCTGGCGTGTTCGACGGCGTACTCCATGGCGGCCTCGGCGTGCTCGGAGCCGTCGTAACCGACCATCACCCGGTCATGCCGGGCACCGTCGGGATCCCGCACGACCACGACCGGCCCCGTGGCGTGCCCGGCCACGGCCAGGCTCACCGAGCCGACCAGCAGTCCCGTGAACTCGCCGACTCCCCGGCTGCCCAGGACCACACTGTCGGCGGTCTCCGACTCCGCGAGCAGCCGATCGACGACGTTTCCCGCCAGCAGCTCCGTGGTCACCGGGACGCCGTCCGCCAGTTCCCCGGCCAGGTCGCGGGCGAAGGCCAGCGTGTTCGTGCAGTATCCCGCCGCATGCTCGGCCGGCTGCCGCTCGCACACGTGCACGATGCGCAGAGTCAGGTCTCTGCGCCGGGCGTCGTCCGCCGCCCAGGCCACGGCGGCCTGCGCGGCTTTGGACCCGTCCACGCCCACGACGATGTGTCCAGTCATCAGGCACTCCAACTCCTCGTGTTTCTCGTCTCCAGCGTCGTCCGGCGGACAGGGTGACGCCTGGGGACGAGGTCCCGGACGAGCCGCCATTGGTCCTCAGCCGATCCGCTGGGTCAGCACCTGCGAAGCCGCCGGGATGGTGCGGACGTCAAGATCTCGTTTCCGGTCCTTTCCACGCCCCGCCTCGATGCCGCAAGGCGACCCACGCACCTCCAGGCGAGGACCATCGACCGGCGGTCGCCGCCTTTCGCCCCTGCCACCAGGCGACGGGACCTGATGCCATGAAGCCATGGACGCGAATCACGCATTTCGCCGGCTGCTCGGGCCACTGCTCATCCTGAAGGCCGTCGGGCTGGCGGCCTACCTGCTGCTCGTCCGCCCGCGGCTGCTGCGCTGGGGCGCGACGCGCGGCGAGGCCATCCGGCCGCTCCCCGGCGACGACATCGTCCCCCGGCCGCATGTGGCCGCCACCCGCGCCATCACCGTCGACGCCCCGCCAGAAGCCGTGTGGCCCTGGCTCGCCCAGATGGGCGGCCATCCCCGCGCCGGCTGGTACGCCTACGACCGCATCACCAACGACGGCCGTCCCAGCGCCGATCACATCCTGCCCGGCCTGCAACGACTCCAGGCAGGAGACCTGCTGCCGACACCGCCCGTGGACGGCGGTTACACGGTGGAGCGCGTCGTCCCCGGACGCGAGCTCGTCCTCGCGATCCGAGCCTTCCACGTGACGGTGAGCTGGGCGATCGTGCTGCTCGGCGAAGAGGAGCACACTCGCCTGCTGTTCCGGCACCGCCTGCACTGCAGGCCCGGCTTCTTCGGGCTGGCTTACCTGCTGTTGTCAGAGTCGGCGGACTTCCTGATCACGAGGAAACAGCTGATGACCATCGAAGCCCTGGCCGAGACGGCGGCCCGCAAGCACTGACCGGCCGGCGGTCCACCGATCGTGCATGAGGACGACCGAACAGCCCGGCGCTCCGAGCCGAGCCGGCGGCAAGAGGACCTTGGTCACCATCGCGTCAGGCCACCGCCCGGCGAATGGCCGTCCATCCGCCTCCCTTGAGGGCGAGCACCGCCGCCGCGGCGAGCGTCCAGGTGGCGATCACGGCCAGGTCGGCCCAGGGCCATGGCCGTCCTGCCG
>NZ_BAAAMU010000202.1:0-12872 GCF_039529435.1 Nonomuraea maheshkhaliensis | reverse complement strand
CCACGGCCGACGGCACCATGTACTCCGGCACCCGCTCACCGGCGAACCGCCGCACCGCTTCCTCGATCCCCTCCTGCTCACCGGCCGGAACCACGTAGGCGACCAGCCGCACGTCCCCTGGCACGTCCTCCCTGGGCACCACCGCCACCTGCCCCACCTCGGGACAGTCGGCCAGGACCAGGCCGACCTCGCTCGGCTCGACCCGGAACCCGCGGATCTTCACCTGGTCGTCGGCCCGCCCGGCGAAGAGCAACTCGCCGTCGGCCGTCCAGCTCACCCGGTCGCCGGTCCGGTACATGCGCTCCCCGCCCGGCCCGAACGGGCACGCCACGAAGCGCTCGGCCGTCAGCCCGGGACGGCCGGTGTAGCCGCGGGTCACCTGGATCCCGGCGATGTGCAGCTCGCCGACGACGCCGGGCGGCACCGGCCGGAGGAACTCGTCCAGCACGTACGCCCGCGTGTTGGCCACCGGCCGCCCGATCGGCACCGAGGACCCGTCCCAGCCGGGCGGGCACCGCCACGCGGTGACCTCGATCGACGCCTCGGTGGGCCCGTAGTAGTTCTCCAGCCCCACCCCGCCCAGTACCTCGGCGAAGCGCCGCGTCGCGTGCACCGGCAGCGCCTCACCGGAACAGGCCACCCACCGCAGCCCGCCGCACTGCGCGGCGGCGGGCTCGGCCAGGAACGCCTCCAGCATCGACGGGACGAAGTGGGCCACATCAACCCGCTCACGGCGAATCACCTCAGCCAAGTAAGCCGCGTCACGATGCCCGCCGGGCCGGGCCAGGACCAGCACGCCACCCCACAGCAGCGGCCAGAAGAACTCCCACACCGACACGTCGAACCCGAACGACGTCTTCTGCAACACCCGAGTCCCCTGCGGCAACCGCAACCGCTCCTGCATCCAGGCCAGCCGATTCACCACACCCGCATGCGGCACCACCACACCCTTCGGCCGCCCCGTCGAACCCGACGTGAACATCACATAAGCCGCGTTCGCGCCGGTCAGCACACCGCCACGCTCCACGGCGGTCAACGCCTGGCCGGGCTGGGCCGCCAGCTCCGCCCGTACCGCCGGATCGTCCAGCACGACCCGCGCGATCCCGCCGGGCAGCCGCACTCCGGACGAGGTGATCACGCACACCGCGCCGGCCTGCTCCACCAGGTACGCCATCCGTTCGGCCGGATAGTCGGGATCCACCGGCAGGTAGGCGGCCCCGGCCTTCAGCACGGCCAGCAGCGCGACCACCAGATCGACGCCGCGTTCCAGCGACACCCCGACCACGGACTCCACCCCGGCGCCACGGGCCACGAGCAGCCGTGCCAGCCGGTTCGCGCGCGCGTCCAGCTCGGCGAAGGTCAGCTCCATCCCGTCGCCCACGACGGCCGTCTCGTCCGGGAGCGCGGCCACGCGCGCCTCGAACAGCTCCGCCAGCGTGCCGGCCGGCCGGTCCGCGGCGGTGTCGTTCCACTGCTCCAGCACCCGGTGCCGCTCATCGGCGTCCAGCACGTCCACGTCGCCCAGCCGGGTGCCGGGTTCGGCGGTCAGCGCGTCGAGCACCCGCAGCCACCGTGCCACCAGTTGCTCGGCCCTCTCGCGGTCGAACAGGTCGGCGGCTGCCCGCAGCGTGCCGCGCAGCCCCGGCGTCTCGCCCTGGGCGCCGGCGAACTCGGTCAGGCTCAGCTCCACGTCGAACTTGGCCGGCGGCTCGTGCACCGGCAGCTCGGAGACCCGCACGCCGGGCAGCCGCAGCGCGGCCTCGCCGGTGTTCTGCAGGGTGAGCAGCACCTGGAACAGCGGGTGCCGGGCCATCGACCTGGCCGGGGCCAGCTCCTCGACCAGCCGCTCGAACGGCACGTCCTGGTGGTCGAAGGCGGCCACGCTCGACTCGCGCACCCGGCCCAGCAGCTCGCGGAACGTCGGATTGCCCGACAGGTCGGTGCGCAGGACCAGGGTGTTGACGAAGAAGCCGACGAGGTCGTCCAGCGCCTCGTCCATGCGTCCCGCGTTCGGTGACCCGATCGGGACGTCGGTGCCGGCGCCGAGCCGCGACAACAGCACCGCCAGCGCGGCCTGCACCACCATGAACGTCGTGACGCCCTCGGCCCGCGCCACCTCGGCCAGCCGCGCGTGCGTCCCGGCCGGGACCTCGACGGGGACGGTGTGCCCCCGGTAGGAGGGCACGGCGGGGCGCGGCCGGTCCACCGGCAGCGCCAGCTCCTCCGGCGCGCCGGCCAGCGCGTCGCGCCAGTGGCGGAGCTGCCGGGCGATCACGCTGTCCTCGTCCTGGTCCTCGCCCAGCAGGTCCCGCTGCCAGAGCGCGTAGTCGGCGTACTGCACCGGCAGCGGCTCCCAGTCCGGCGCCCGCCCGTCGCGGCGGGCCGCGTACGCCACCGACAGGTCCCGCGCGAGCAGCCCCATCGACCAGCCGTCACCGGCGATGTGGTGCACGACCACGACCAGCACGTGCTCGTCCTGTGACGCGGGGAACAGCCACGCCCGCACCGGCACCTCGGCCGACAGATCGAACGCGTGCCCCACGGCCGCGCCGACCGCCGCGTCCAGCTCCTGCGGCGCCACCTCGGGCGTCGCCAGCTCCCACTCCAGCTCGGCCGACGGCACCACCCGCTGGTACGGCTCCCCGTCCACCTCGGGAAAGACCGTCCGCAGCACCTCGTGCCGCTCGATCACGTCCCGCAGCGCCGCCTCCAGCGCCACGGGATCGACCCCGGCGGACAGGCGGAGCACGGCGGGCACGTTGTAGGTGGCGCTCGGCCCTTCGAGCCGGCCGATGAACCAGAGCCGCTGCTGCGCGAACGACAGCGGCACCCGTTCCGGCCGCTCCACCACCCGCAGCGCCTTGCGCGCCGCTCCCGCCTCGCCGATCCGGGCCGCCAGCGCCGCCACCGACGGCGTCTCGAACAGCCAGCGCAGCGGCACCTCCGTGCCCAGTTCGGCCCGGATCCGGCTGATCATGCGCACGGCCAGCAGCGAGTGGCCGCCCAGCCGGAAGAAGTCGTCGTCCACGCCCACGCCGTCCAGCCCCAGCACGTCGGCGAAGGCCCGGCACAACTGCTCCTCCAGCGGCGTGGCCACGGCCCGGCCCCGGCTCGGCTCCTCCTGGTCCAGGGCCGGCAGGGCCGCGCGGTCCACCTCGCCGGCCGGGGTCAGCGGCAGCGCGTCGAGCACGACCACCGCCGCGGGCATCAGGTGCCTGGGCAGCCGGTCGGCGGCGTGGCGGTGCAGCAGGCGGGGCCGCACGTCCGTGCCCGCGACGTAGGCCACCAGGCTTATGTCACCGGAGGCGTCCTGACGGGCGACCACCGCGGCCCGCGACACCTGCGGGTGCGCCGCCAGCACCGACTCCACCTCGCCCGGTTCGACCCGGAATCCGCAGATCCGCACCTGGTCGTCGGTCCGGCCGAGGTGTTCCAGGCGTCCACCGGCGGCCCAGCGGACGAGGTCGCCGCTGCGGTACATGCGGGCGCCCGGCTCGTACGGGCAGGCCACGAACCGCTCCGCCGTCAGACCCGGCCTGCCCACGTAACCGCGTGCCACCTGGGCTCCCGCGAGATACAACTCACCCGGCACACCAGGCGGCACCGGCCGCAGGCGCTCGTCCAGCACGTACATCCGGCAGTTCGCGACCGGCCGCCCGTCCTGGACACACTCCTCCATCCCGCCCGCGCCCCGATGCGCAGGCCCTCCCTCGACCGCCGCCCCGGACACCAGTTGCGCCCAAAGGCCCGGCATGGGCGCTTGGGGTGCCCACGCGACCTGATTCGCCAGCGCGGCATGCGTCACCACCACACCCTTGGGACCGGGCTCGTAGAGCACATACGCCGCCTGATCCGGGGCCGGCACGTGCTCCAGCCGGGTGGGAGCAGCCTCCGCCAGCCGCCGTTCGGTCTCCGGGGCGTCGAGCACGAGCAGCCGCACCGGCCCCTCGGCCGACCGCCGCTCCGCTTCCAGGTCGCCGAGCGCGAGCGGTCGCGCCGATCCTCCCGGCAGCTTCGCCGCGAGGTCGGCGCTGGTGAGCGCCGGCGTGGCCCGGCTGTCGGCCAGCATGAAGGCGATCCGTCCCGCCGGATCAGCGGGATCGATCGGCAGGCAGGCCGCTCCCGCCTGCCACACCGCCAGCGCCGCGACGACCGCCTCGGGCCCGGGCTCCAGGCACACGCCCACCACCGACTCGGGGCCGACGCCCTCGCTCGCCAGCACCCGTGCCAGCCGACCGGCCCGCTTCCGCACCTCCGCGTACGACATCACGCCGCCGACCCACCGCACCGCCGCCGCGTCGGGCGTCCTGGCCGCCTGAGCCTCGAACGCCGCCACGACCGAAGCACCGGTGACGGTGTCGCCGCCGGTGCTGGTGGCGCTGCCGGTGGCGGTCACGGTGGCGCTGCCGGTGCCGTTCCACTCCTCAAGCACCCGCCGCCGTTCCGCGGCGTCGAGCAGGTCCACCTCGCTCAGTCGTACCGACGGCTCGGCGGTCACCGCCGACAGCACCCGCACCAGCCGGGACACCAGCAGCTCGGCCGAGGAGCGGTCGAACAGGTCAGCGGCGGCCAGCATGCGGCCGCGCAGCCCGGCCGGCGCGCCGTTCGTGTCGAAGACCTCGCCGGCCAGTACCTCGATGTCGAGCTTGGCCGCCGAGTCACCGGGCGGCAGCTCCTCGGCGCGCACGCCGGGCAGCCGCAGCGACGCCTCGCCGGTGTTCTGCGGGTTCAGCATGACCTGGAACACCGGGTGCCGGGCCATCGACCGCGTCTGTGCCAGCTCCTCCACCAGCCGCTCGAACGGCACGTCCTGGTGGTCGAAGGCCGCCAGGGTGGCCTCGCGCACCCGATCGAGCAGGTCGCGGAACGTCGGATCCCCCGACAGGTCGGCCCGTACCACCAGCGTGTTGACGAAGCAGCCGACCAGGTCCTCCAGCGCCTCGTCGGTACGCCCGGCGTTGGCCAGCCCGAGCGGCAGGTCCGTGCCCGCTCCCAGGCGCGACAGCAGCACCGCCAGCGCGGCCTGGACCACCATGAACGTGGTCACGCCCTCGGCCCTGGCCAGCTCCACCGCGCGGGCGTGCACCCCGGCCGGCACCTCGACCGGCACGCTGTGGCTCCGGTAGGAGGGCATCGCCGGGCGCGGCCGATCCACCGGCAGCGCCAGCTCCTCCGGCGCCCCGGCCAGAGCGTCGCGCCAGTACGCGAGCTGCTCCGACAACACGCTCTCCGGGTCCCGTTCGTCACCCAGGAGTTCCCGCTGCCACAACGTGTAGTCCGCGTACTGCACCGGCAGCGGCTCCCACTCCGGCGCCCGCCCTTCGCAGCGGGCCGCGTACGCCGCCGAGACATCCCGCCCCAGCGGCCCCAAAGACCACAGGTCCCCCGCGATGTGGTGCACGACCACCACCAGCACGTGCTCGTCCGCCGCCACCGAGAACAGCCACGCCCGCACCGGCACCTCGGCCGACAGGTCGAACGCGTGCCCCACGGCCGCGCCGATCGCCGCGTCCAGCTCCTCCGGCCTCACCTCGGCCGTCGTCAGCGCCCAGTCCAGCTCGGACGGCGGCAGCACGTGCTGATGGGGCTCACCGTTCACGGTGGGGAAGACCGTGCGCAGCACCTCGTGCCGGCCGATCACGTCTCGCAGCGCCGCGTCCAGCGCCGCCCGGTCGACCTCGCCCGACAGGCGCTGGGCGATCCGGATGTTGTAGATCGCGCTCGGGCCTTCCACCTGCGCGATGAACCAGAGCCGCCGCTGCGCGAATGACAACGGAATCATCAGGAACCCTCCCGGGTACGCATCGGCCGTAGCGCCGGTCTGGCCGGCTTCCTGTCTCCGAGCTGTCGTGCCAGCTGGGCCACCGTCCGCGCGGTGAAGAGCGTGCGCAGCGGCACCTCGACACCGAGCACGGTCCGCACCCGGCCGGCCAGCCGCACCGCCAGCAGCGAGTGGCCGCCCAGCGCGAAGAAGTCGTCGTCCACCCCGACCTCGGGCAGCCCGAGCACCTGGGCGAACAGCTCGCACAGGGTCTCCTCCCTGACGCCGGCCGGCTTGCGCCCGCCGCCCGCCCGGTACGCGGGCGCGGGCAGTGCCTTGCGGTCGAGCTTGCCGCTGGTGGTCACGGGCAGCGCGGCCAGCGTCACGACGGCGGCGGGCACCATGTGCGCAGGCAGCCGCTCGACCGCGAACGCCCGCACCGCCTCACCCAACCCGACGTCCTCGGCCTCCCGCGCGTCGTCCTTCCCCGGGACGACGTAGGCGACCAGGGTCTTGACGCCCGGCACGTCCTCCCGTGCGATCACCGCCGCCTGGAACACCCCGGGATGGGCGGCTACCACCGCCTGCACCTCGCCCGGCTCGATCCGGAAGCCCCGGATCTTCACCTGGTCGTCACCGCGCCCGGCGAACACCAGCCGCCCGTCCTCGGTCCACCGCACCCGGTCCCCGGTCCGGTACATCCGCCCGCCCCCGGCGCCGAAGGGGTCGGCCAGGAAGCGCTCGGCGCTCAGCCCGGGGCGGCCGGCGTAGCCGCGGGCGACCTGCGCGCCGGCCAGGTACAGCTCCCCGGCCACGCCCGGCGGCACCGGGCACAACCGGTCGTCCAGGACGTAGGCCCGGGTGTTCACGTTGGGCCGGCCGATCGACACCTCGCCCCCGGAGTCCCCGAAGTCCCCAGATTCCCCGGAGTTCCGGGAGCCCCCGGAGTGCCGGGAGTTCCGGGACATCGGCTCGTCCGTCATCGCGGAGCAGACCGTCACCTCGGTCGGGCCGTAGGCGTTCACCAGCCGCCGCCCCGGACCCCAGCGCGCCACCAGCTCTGGCCCCAGCGCCTCGCCGCCGGCCACCAGCGTCCGTACGCCGGCCAGGTCGGAGGGCGTCAGCACGCTCAGCGACGAGGGCGGCACCAGCGCGTGACTCACACGGAGCCGGGCCACCACCTCGGCCAGGCCGGCGCCAGGCAGCAGGTCGTGGGCGTCGGCCACTACCAGGCAGCCGCCCGACCACAACGCCACCAGCACCTCCCAGCAGGCGGCGTCGAAGCCCGGCGAGGCCAGTTGCAGCACCCGGTCTCCGGCGCCCACCTGCCATCCCCCCGCCGTCAGCAGGTTGACCGCCCCCTCGTGGGTGACCATCACCCCCTTCGGCCGCCCGGTGGAGCCCGAGGTGTAGATCACGTACGCCAGGCAGCCCGGCGCCAGTCGCCCGGCACGCTCACGGGCGCTCACCCGCTCGCCGGACAGCCCGGCCAGCTCCGCCACGACCGCCGGATCGTCGACCACCACCTGCCGCACACCGCCGAGCCCCCGCCCGGCCTGCGCCGAAGAGGTCACCACCAGCGCCGCGTCCGCGTCGGCCAGGGAGAACGCGATCCGTTCCGCCGGATACACGGGATCGAGCGGCAGGAACGCGGCGCCCGCCTTCAGCGCGGCCAGCACCGCGACGACCCACTCCACCCCCCGCCCCAGCACCAGGCCGACCGTCGACTCCACCGCCACGCCCCGGCCGATCAGCAGCCTGGCCAGCCGGTTCGCCCGCTCGTCCAGCTCCGCGTACGACAGCTCCACCTCGCCCGAGGCCACCGCGACCGCGTCGGGCGACCGGGAGACCTGCGCCTCGAACAGCTCGACCAGCGTCGCGGGCGCCACCTCCACCGCCGCGCCGTTCCACTCCGCGAGCAGCCGGCGGCACTCGGCCTCGTCCAGCACGGACACGGAGTGCAGGGGCTGATCCGGCTCCTCGTCGAGGGCCGATTCCAGCGCGGTCACCAGGCCCTGCGCCGCCGTCCGCACCAGCGCGGCCACGGCATGGGCGTCGATCGGCGCGACGGCGTCCACCGCCAGCCTGATGGCGTCGCCGTCGTCGTCCGCCAGCAGCGCGAGCGGGTAGTTCGTGCGCTCGTGCGCGTACACGAGGCGTACGCCCTCCATCGACTCGTCCCACCGCGCGCCGAGATCCTGCCCGGTGTTGCGCCGGTAGTTGAGGATGGCGGTGAACAGCGGCGTGTCCCCCGCCACCCCGCTCGCCTGCTGGGCCAGGGTGAGCGGCGCGTGCTCGTGCTCCAGCAGTTCCCCGAGCTGGGAGCGCATCTCGAACACGGCGTCCCGCGCGCCGATCGCGCCCGTGCGCACGCGCACCGGAAGGGTGTTGATGAACGGGCCGGGCACGCGGTCGGCGCCCAGGCCCGCGTTCATCCGCCCGAACAGCACGGTGCCGAAGACCACGTCGTCCCGGCCGGAGACCACCGCGACCACCCGGGCCCAGAGCACGTGCAGCACCGTCGCCGGGCTGACGCCGAGGCGACGCGACACCTCGCGCAGGCGGCCGACCAGCCCCGGCGCCGCCTCGATCGGCGCGCGCACGACGCCGGCGCCGTCGCCGCGCACATCCACCACGCCGTAGGGGGCGGTCGGCTCCTCGACGTCGCCGAGCAACGCGCCGAAGTATCGCTCGTGCTCGGACCTCCGCACGCCACCACGCGCCTGCGCCACGAAGTCGCGGAACGGCAGCGGCTCGGGCAGCTCGTCCCCGCGTCCGGTCATGATGGCGAGGATCTCCGCGAGCAGCACTTCCAGCGCGGTGCCGTCGCGCACCATGTGGTGGGCACGCACCAGGACCAGCCAGCGCTCGCTGCCCGGCTCGGCCGCGATATGCGTGTCGAGCAGCGGAGGCCGTCCGAGGTCCATGATCCGGCCGCCGGCCGCGACCAGCTCGGCCACGGGATCCGCGCCGCGTGGGTCGAGCACCACCTCCTCGACCGGCAGCGCGGCCCGGCGCCACACCACCTGGACGGGCTCGCGCAGCCCTTCCCACACGTACGAGGTGCGGTAGATGTCGTGCCTGGCGACCACCTGCCGCAACGCGTCGAGGAAGGCGTCGAGCCGCTGCCGCGAGTCGAACCGCAGCACGGCCGGCATCACGTACGCGTCGTCGCCGCCGTCGGCGAGCAGGTGGTGGAAGAGCAGCCCTTCCTGGAGCGGCGCGAGCGGGTAGACGTCGGCCACGTTCGCCGCGCCGCCCTCGACCGTGGCGACGACCCGCTCGATCTCCTCGGCGGTCAGCTCCACCAGCGGCAACATCTCCGGCGTGATCTCGGTGGCGTCGGCCGGGATGAGGTTGGGCGGCGGTGTGACGCGGTCGATGCCCGCCGTTCCGGCGAGCGCCGCCACCGTCGGCGTGTCGAACAACGTCCGCACCGACACCGAGACGCCCCGGCTGCGCAGCAGCTCCACCAGGCGGACGGCGAGCAGCGAGTGGCCGCCGAGCGCGAAGAAGTCGTCGTCGACCCCGACCGCGGGCAGCCCGAGCACCTCGGCGAACGCGGCGCACAGCGCCTCCTCGCGGGGGCTGGAGGGGCCCCGACCGGCTCCCGTGGCGGCGGCGTGGTCGGGCGCGGGCAGGGCGTGGCGGTCCAGCTTGCCGTTGGCGGTCAGCGGCAGCGACTCCAGCACCACCCAGGCCGACGGCACCATGTGGTCCGGCAGCCGCTCGGCCGCGAAGGCGCGCACCACCGACGGCAGTTCGCCCGCGCCCTCCTGATCGACCGGCACCAGGTAGCCGACCAGCCGTACGTCACCCGGTGCCGCCTCGCGGGCCACCACCGCGACCTGGTCCACGCCCCGGCACCTGGCCAGCACGGCGCCGACCTCGCCCGGCTCCACCCGGAAGCCACGGATCTTGACCTGGTCGTCCACCCGGCCGGCGAAGACCAGCTCACCGCCGGGCGTCCAGCGGGCCCGGTCGCCGGTGCGGTACATGCGTCCGCCGCCGAAGGGGCAGGCCACGAACCGTTCGGCCGTCAGCCCCGCACGCCCGAGGTAGCCGCGGGCCAGCTGCGCGCCGGCGACGTAGAGCTCTCCGGTCACGTTCGCGGGCACCGGCGCCAGGTGCTCGTCCAGCACGTACAGGCGGGTGTTCGCGACCGGCGTCCCGACCGGCACCTCGCCGCCGGCCCGCAGGCGGGTGGTCGCGACGCCGATGGTGGTCTCGGTGGGGCCGTAGTGGTTGAACACCGCGCAGCCGCGCCGCTCCGCCGCCGCGAGCAGGCCTTCCACCCAGCCCGGCGCCGCCGCCTCCCCGCCCAGCACCAGCGCGCGAGCGAGCAGCAGCGGCTCCGGCTCGCCCAGTGCCGCCAGGTGGGAGGGCACCATCTTCAGGTAGTCCACGCTCAGGTCGCGCAGCGCCGCCGGGTCGGTGGCGGCGTCCTCCGGCACGATGTGCAGCCGCCCGCCCCTGGTCAGAGCCGCGAAGAGCACGGTGTTGCCCAGGTCGGTCGCCTGCCCCTGCACCAGCGCGTACCGGCCGTCCGCCATGCCCAGCCGTTCCGGCACCGAGGCGACGTAGTTGGCCAGCCCGGCCTGGGTGACCACGACCCCCTTCGGCCGGCCGGTCGAGCCGGAGGTGTAGATGACGTACGCGGCCTGCCCGCCGTGCGTCACCCGCTCGGGACTGGTGGCGGGCGCCATGTCGAGGCGCATCCTCGCGAACGGGTCGTCGAGGGTGAGCATGCGGCTCGGGCCGGCGGGCAGCTCCTCGGCCAGCTCCGCGCTGGTGACCGTGAGCACGGCGCGGCTGTCGGCCAGCATGAACGCGATCCGCTCCACCGGCTGGCGCGGATCGATCGGCACGTACGCCGCCCCGGCCTTCCACACGCCCAGCAGCGCCGCGACGAGGTCGGCGCCCCGCTCCAGGCACACGCCCACCACGGACTCGGGCCCGACGCCCTCGCCGATCAGGACGTGGGCCAGGCGGTTCGCCCGCTCGTCCAGCTCGGCGTACGAGACCTCGACCCCGTCGGCCACCACCGCGACCGCGCCGGGCTCCTGCGCCTCGAACCGCTCCAGCACCGGGACGTGAAGCCCTTCGGCCGCCGTGTCGTTCCACCGCTCCAGGACCAGCCGCCGACCGGCCTCGTCGAGGGTGTCCACGCCGCTCAGCGGCAGTTCCTCGCCGCCGTCGAGGACCTGTTCGAGCGCGGTCACCAGGTTGGCGGCGGCGGTGCGGACCATCAGGCCGACGCCGCGGGCGTCGATCGGGGCGACCGCGTCCACGGCCACCGACGTGCTGTCGCCGTCGTCGTCGATCAGGACGACGAGGGGGTAGTTGGTGCGCTCGCGCACGGACAGCAGCCGGACGCCGTCCATCTTCCCGTCCACGCCGGCGCCGGTGTTGTGCCGGTAGTTGAGGAACGAGGTGAACAGCGGCGCGTCGCCCGCGATCCCGCTGGCCTGCTGGGCCAGGGTGAGTGACGCGTGCTCGTGCTCCAGGAGCTCGGCGAGCTGGCCGCGCATGGCCGACACCGCCGCCAGCACACCCATTTCGCCCGTACGCAGTCGTACCGGCAGCGTGTTCATGAACGGGCCCGGCACCCGGTCCGCGCCGGTCCCGGCGTTCATCCGCCCGAACAGCACCGTGCCGAACACCACGTCAGGCCGGCTCGACGCGGTGGCGAGCACCCGCGCCCAGGCCACGTGCAGCACCGTCGCCGGGCTCACCCCGAGCCGCCTGGCCACCTCACGCAACCGCCCGTGCAGCTCACGCCCGAACGGCACCACCTCGTGCACGGTGTCGGCGCCGTCGCCACGCACGTCCACCAGCCCGAACGGCGCCGTCGGCTCCTGGACGTCACCCAGCAGCTCCGCGAAGTACCGCGAGTGCTCGGCGTCCTCGACTCCTCCGCGTGCCTGCGCCACGAAGTTCCGGAACGGCAGCGGCTCGGGCAGCCCGGCTCCCTGCCCGGCGAGGAACGCGGCCACCTCGGCGAGCAGCACCTCCAGGGCGGTGTGGTCCCTGACCACGTGGTGCATGCGGACGAGTGCCAGCCACCGGTCATCGCCGGGTACGGCCGCGAGGTGCACGTCCATCAGCGGCGCCCGGTGCAGGTCCATCACCGATCCGGCCAGCTCGACCAGCGCGCCGGCGGGGTCGGCGCAGTCCGGGGCCAGCGTCACTTCCTCGACCGGCAGCACGGCGTGCCGCCGCACCACCTGCACCGGCTCCCGCAGCCCCGACCACACCAGGGAGGTGCGGTAAATGTCGTGCCGGTCGACCACCCGCTGCAACGCCTGCGCGAATCGTTCCGCCCGCTGCCGCGAGTCGAACTCCAGCACGGCGCGCAGCACGTACGCGTCCTCGCCGCCGTCGGCCAGCAGGTGGTGGAAGAGCAGCCCTTCCTGGAGGGGCGCGAGGGGGTAGATGTCGGCCACATCGGCCGGGCCGCCCTCGACCGTGGCCGTGATCCGGTCGATCTCCTCGGCGGTCAGGTCCACCAGCGGCAGCAGGTCGGGGGTGATCTCGGTCGCGCCGGGCGGGATCAGGTTCGGCGGGACCTCCACCTGCCGGGGCCCGGCCGCGGCGGCCAGCCCGGCCACCGTCGGGGTCTCGAACAAGGCCCGCACCGACACCGGCACACCCCGCGACCGCAGCCGCTCCACCAGCCGGATCACCAGCAGCGAGTGGCCGCCGAGCCGGAAGAAGTCGTCATCCACCCCGACGCTGTCCAGGCGCAGGACGTGCGCGAACGCCGCACACAGGACCTGCTCTTCGCGGGTGGACGGTTCGCGGCTGGGGGTGGTGACGTGCTGGGGGGCGGGGAGGGCTTTGCGGTCGAGCTTGCCGTTCACGGTCACCGGCAGGTGCTCCAGCACGACCACGGCCGACGGCACCATGTACTCCGGCACCCGCTTACCGGCGAAGCGCCGTACCGTCTCCTCGATCCCCGCCTGCTCGCCGGCCGGAACCACGTAGGCGACCAGCCGCACCTCTCCCGGTACGTCCTCCCTGGGCACCACCACAACCTGACCCACCCCAGGACACGCGGCCAGCACCTCGGTGACCTCACCCGGCTCCACCCGGAAACCCCGGATCTTCA
>NZ_BAAAMU010000201.1:0-13143 GCF_039529435.1 Nonomuraea maheshkhaliensis | reverse complement strand
CCGGGTCGCCGCGCTCCCACACGCCCGTGGTCGCCGTGTCAGTGCTGGCCGGGTTCACCGTCCAGCCCGTCGCCGTCTCGAACGTGTCGGAGTAGACGGTCACCGGCGGGGTGCCGGTGCCGCAGTACTGGGCCTCCTTGCCGATGATGCGGTAGACGCAGTCCGAGTATTCGAGGAAGCGCAGGACCGCCTCCCTGTTACGTGTCGTCTGGGGGACGATCTGCTCGTCCGGCGGGTAGAAGCCGGGGCTGGAGCCGGTCGGGTACATCTCGAAGGTGAAGCTGAAGATCTTGTAGACGCCCCACAGCCAGTCGTCGATGGTGCCGTCGGTGATGTAGAGGTCGCTGGCCTGCTGGGGTGTGTAGTTGTTGGTCGAGGCCATGTTCTGGCCCAGGGTGGCGTGGGCGTTGCGGTCGTCCGCGGTCAGGCCGGGGGCTGTGTCGTTGAAGGTGTAACCGTAGGGCCACAGGACGAGTTCGCTGTAGGTGTGCCAGTCGATGTGCGACTTGATCTGCTGGACGCCGCCGATCACCCGGCTGCGCACCCAGTCGGCCGCCGCCTTGACCTCCGGCGCCGACTCGGCGTTCGCGCCGCGGTAGGTCTCGCTGGAGGTCGAACCGGACGAGCCGCCGCAGCAGCCCCAGTTGTAGGCCCAGTTGCGGTTCAGGTCGGTGCCGACCGCCGAGGAGCCGGAGTTGGGCTGGCGGTTCTTGCGCCAGGAGCGGTAGCTGCCGCTCGCGATGTCGTACTCGCCGCCGTCCGGGTTGAGGTCCGGCATGATCCAGATCTCCCTGGTGTTCACCAGGTCGGTGATCCGCGCGTCGGTGCCGTAGCCGTCGGACAGCAGGCGCATGATGTAGAGCGCCATCTCGACCGTGAGGTGCTCGCGGGCGTGCTGGTGCGCGGTGAACAGCACCTCGGGCTCGTTCTCGTCGGTGCCCACGTTGTCGCTGATCTTGACCAGGCGCAACTGCCTGCCCTCGTACGAGGTGCCGTAGTTGCTCTGGCTGACGATGCTCGGATGGGCCGCGACGATGGCGTTGATCTCCGCGTTCATCTCGGCGTAGTTGTGATAGGCGGAGTCCGCCGGCGGGAAGTCAAACCCGTCGGCGGACGGGGGTGTCGGGCGCGGCTCCTCCGACACCCGGTAGCCCAGCCGCCTGATCGCGGAGACCTCGGCTTCCGTGGCCGTGACCAGGACCGAGTCCTTGGCCACCTCTTCGATGGCGGCGCCGGTCGCCGCCACGGAGCTGCGCTGCTGCGCGTTCGCCGGGCCCGCCACCCGGTACTGCTTGTTGGGCGGCGGCTCGGCTGAGGCGCCCGCACCTGTCATGCCGGTCAGGCCGACCAGGCTGAGGGCTGCCAGCAGGATGACTAAACGGCGTTTCACCTCGTCCTCCCCAGGCGCTCGGGCTCGGGTGTCAACCGGCGCCTGAACGAAGAGTGATGACGTTGGTTGCCGGAGGAAAGGCCCAAATTTGCGGACATGTGTTGATCTGCGGGGCGGCGGGTTTCCGGGCGTCCCCATCCCGGGCAGAGGGCTCGCGGGCGGCTGACAGCGGCCCTCCGACAGTCGCCGTCCCGCAGCGGCTGACAGGTGCGTAACAGGCGGATGCCAGGGCGGCCCGGCAGCGTGTCCGGCATGAAGGACGCGATCGAAGCCGAAACCCTGGTCAAGAGGTACGGCGACCAGGCCGCCCTCGACGGCATCGACCTGGCGGTCAGGACCGGCACGGTGCTCGGCGTCCTCGGGCCCGACGGCGCGGGCGAGACCACCGCCGTACGCGTCCTGGCCACCCTCGTCACCCCCGACGCGGGCCGGGCCGTGGCCGGCGGCCACGACGTCGTCCGCCACCCGGCCAGGGTGCGCGAGCTGATCGGGCTGACCGGCCAGCACGCCTCCGTGGACGAGCAGCTCACCGGCACCCAGAACCTGCTGCTCATCGCCCGCCTGCTCGGCCTGTCCAGAGCGGCGGCCAGGGCCAGGGCCGCTGACCTGCTGGCCCGGTTCGGCCTGGAGGAGGAGGCGGCCGGCCGGCGCTGCTCGTCCTCTTCGTCCCGCTCGCCCTCCGCGCCTGCAACAGGCGGATCCGCTGATCAGTCCACCATCGCGGACAGCTCCCGCCAGGACATGGCCGCGCCACGGGCGAAGCACGCGGTGAAACGTTCCTCGCCCAGCGCGGCCCTGGCCGCCCGCGTCCTCTCCGCGGTCTCGGGCAGGTCGTCGGGCGGCTCGACCCCCGTCGAGGCCCCGAACAGCACCGCCGCCCGCTCCTGGTCGCCCCGTGCCTGCTCGGCCAGCCCGAACCCGGCCCGCACCATCAACAGCAGCGGCCGGTTCTGGTTCCGCCGGCCAAGCCTGTCCAGGGCGACGCGGTGCTGCTCCATGGCCGCGTCCACGTCCCCACTCAGCGCCGGCGCCCGGCCGTACGAGGTGGGCGGCATGACGGTGAACGGCACGACCGGCGCGCCCTCGTGCAGCACCGCGAACAGGCTCCGGCAACGTTCGAGCGCCTGGTCCAGATCGCCGCGGCGGCAGGCGTGCAGGGCCTCGGCCTCTTCCAAGGGGCACCAGGCGGCGCTTCCTCCCCCGAAGTCACGAAGTAAGGACCTCCGCGAGGCGTTCGACCAGTTCGTCCGCGCTGGTCTCCATCGGTTGCCAGAGCACGTGGTCGGCGCCCAGTTCCTGGGCCCGGGCCAGGTCACCCGCCACCTGCTCCGGTGAGCCGGTCAGCGGCATGCGGTTGGTCAGGGGGCGGGCCGTGACGGGGCCGTTGACCTGGAGGACCAGCGGGCCGGGGCCCTTGCCGTACGCCTCCACGGCCTGCCTGGCCTGGTCCCAGTCGAACACCACCACCAGGATCCCCATCCCGAGCGCCGCCGCCCGTTCGATCGCCGCCGGGGTCGTGGCGCCAGCCAGCACCTTGAGGCCGGACGGAGACGGCTTCGGGCCGATGTCCGCCTCCGGGATCGAGTAGAAGCGGCCGGAGAAGCTCACCGGGTCGGGCCCCCAGCACGCCCGCATGGCCTGGACGTGCTCCGCGAAGCCGGCCCCGCGCCGCTTCACGGGCACCCCGGCCGCCTCGAACTCCTGCTCCATCCAGCCCTGCCCCAGCCCGATCACGGCCCGGCCGCCGCTGAGCCGGTCGAGGGTGGCCAGCCGCTTGGCCAGGACGACGGGGTTGTGGAAGAGCGCGTCGACGACGCTCGTGCCGAGGCGGATGGTGCTGGTCCTGGCCGCCACGTACGCCAGCGTCTCCAGCGGGTCGAGAACGCTGCCGTAGGCGTCGGGCAGCGGCACGGACTGGTCCATGCCGATCATCCGTGCCTGGGCGGGGCGCAGCAGCCGTTCGAAGGTCCATACCGCGCCGAGGCCCGCCTGCTCGGCCGTCTGCGCCACGCGGGCGATGTGCTCAGGGTCGGCGTCTCTCCCGGTGACGGGGAGACCCATTCCGAGATCCATGGGGCGCTCCTTTCCTGTGTGTGCGTGTAGACCGGAGGGCGGCAGAAAAGTCATCGCTCCTCACGCGCTAACGTGATTCGTCACCAGTTCTTCTCCTGGAGCAAGCGGCATGTTCTTCGGCATCATGGACTTCTGGACCTACGTGGTCGGCGCTTTCCTGATCATCCTGCTGCCCGGCCCCAACTCCCTGTACGTCCTGTCCCTCGCCGCCCGGCACGGGGTCCGTCAGGGATACCGGGCCGCGGCGGGCGTCTTCGTCGGCGACACCGTGCTGATGGTCCTGTCCGCCGCCGGCGCCGCCTCCCTCCTGCGCACCAATCCGCCGTTGTTCGCGATCGTCAAGTACGCGGGCGCCGCCTACCTGGCCTGGATCGGGTTCCAGATGATCCGCGGCGCCTGGAGTGCCTGGCGGGCACAGCGGCCGGCGGCGGATCCCGCGCGGGACGACCGAGCCCAGGTCACGACAGAAGGCGCGGATCCAGTACAGGCCTCGACAGCGGATCCGGTACAGGCCGCGGCGACGGAGGCGGAGCTCAGGGCGCGGCCGTTCCGCAAGGCGCTGACGATCAGCCTGCTGAATCCCAAGGCGATCCTCTTCTTCATCTCATTCTTCGTCCAGTTCGTGGACCCGGCCTACAGCAGTCCGGCGCTGTCGTTCCTCATCCTGGGCACGGTCATCCAGATCTTCAGCTTCCTCTACCTGACGGCCCTCATCTTCGGCGGCACCTACCTGGCCCGGCAGTTCCGCCGCCACAGCCGGCTCAGCGCCGGCCTCACCTCCGGAGTGGGCGTCGTCTTCCTGGGATTCGGCGCGAAACTCGCCACGACTTCACTCGGATGAAAGACGCATTCAAGGCGCCTCTGTTCTCGTGGATACAGATGGAACGAGTCAAAAGAGGCAGTCCCACCTTCTTGCCTCGGGTACGGTAGGCCACCGGCGTGCTTCCCGGGACAACGGCGATGACGCCTCGGTGACATCCAGCCATCCATCTGGAAAGCCTGGTCCCCCGAAGCCCGGGTAGACGTCGATCGTCGGCCTATCTGCGGAGCAACCTTGAACCATCCACAGGTCACTCTTCCACGCCTCACCGCGCTCGCCCGGCAGGCCGCTCCCCGGCTGCTGGAAGGCGTGGTGGCCCCCCTCGCCGTGTTCTACCTCGCCATGGTCGTCCTCGGCTTCAAGTGGGCGCTCGCCCTGACCGTCGCCTGGGTCTACCTCGGAGTGGCCTGGCGGCTGGTCAGGCGGGTCAAGGTGCCCGCCACGATGTACCTGGCCGCGTTCGCGATCACCATCAGGGCGATCGTGGCGTTCTGGACCGGCACCTGGATGTGGTTCTTCATCCAGCCGGAGATGGGCACGATCTGCATCAGCATGGCCTTCCTCGCCTCCGTGCGGCTGAACCGGCCGCTGGTGCAGAAGCTGACGCTCGACTACATCCATCTGCCGTCCGCGGTGCTCAAGCACGAGCGCGTGCGCAGGTTCTTCGCTCGGATCACGCTGCTGTGGGCGTTCGTGCTGCTGATGAACTCGACGCTGAGCATCTTCCTCGCGGTGTACGAGTCTCTGGGCGGCTCGCTGGCCGGCTTCATGATCATGCGTACGTCAGCCGTGGCCGTGATCAGCGGTGCGGCGATCACGTTCTCCGTACTGGCGTTCAAGCGGCTGCTGCACCGGCTGCACGTCTCGCACGCCTGACCGTTCCACCAGCAGGAACGCCCCGCACATCCCCATGATCAACCCGGTCAGCAGGCCGAACAGGTCCACCAGGCCCCCGGCGCCGCCCGCCGAGAGCGGCCCGCCGACGGACCGGACGATCACCAGGTAGAGGCCCCAGCCGAACAGCGTGCCCGAGCCGAGCCAGACGAGCACGAGCGGCCGCCAGAACGGGCCGCCGCCGCGCCGCCGTACGACCGCCACGAGCGCGACGGCTCCGGCGATGGCGAGCACCCCCTTCAGCCCTTCCTGTATGAGCACCGAGGCGTCCGCGCCGAACGCCCCCACGAGCTTCGTCCCGCCGATCGCCACGGCCACCGGCAGCGCGCCCCAGGCGATGACCGTCTGCAGCGGCCGGGTGGGGCTGGGGAAGGGGTGGTTCACGGCCGTGGTGAAGACGCCGGGCCAGCGGTCGCGCGCGTAGAGGACGAAGGCGATCATGAGGCCGACGGCCTGGCCCACGAACCCGCCGTACACCATCAGGTAGATCCACGGCGCGATGGGCCCGCCGCCGAGGACCTCCGAGCCGGCGATCACCGCGATGACGGGCGCGGCCACGGCCACCACCGACAGCAGGCCGATGCCCACCCACAGCGGCAGCAGCACCAGCCAGGCGGGCAGCCGCAGGCCCCAGCGCATGGTGAACGACAGCGCCAGCAGCAGGGCCACGACGTCCATGCCGAAGGTCATCGCGTTCATCCCGATCATGGCCGGGTCGTTCATCAGGCCCGGCTCGCTCACGCCGAGGTCGCTGCCGGTGAGCCAGAGGATCTTGAGCGTGAGGTAGGGCAGCATGGCGGCGACCGCCACGACGGCGGCGGTGAGGCGGCCGATGCCCGGTCCGTGGGCGTCGTACATCGTCCTGCTGTTCATGGCCCTGTTGTTCATGGCCCTGTTGTTCATGGTCCGAGCCTCGCGTTGGCGGCGGCCGGTTGCCTCACGACCGGTGGGGATCCTCCTCCCTCTCATGGGGGAGGGTGATGGTCAGTTCGAAGCCGTCGCCGGACGGGCCGGCCGTGAGCGTGCCGCCGGACAGCCGCACGCGCTCGCGCAGCCCCACCAGCCCAAGCCCGCCGGAGCGCGCCACAGGCCTGGAGCGCGGCGGCCCGTTGCGTACGCGGACCCGATGCGGCGAGACCGTGACCTCGACGGCGGCCCCAGGGGCGTGCTTGGCCGCGTTGGTCAGCCCCTCCTGGACGACGGCGCGGGCCAGGGCGGACGCAGAGCCGGCGGACGAAACCGCGGGCGGGCCCATGGACGGGCCCATGGACGGGGGCGCGGACGGGCCGGTGGGCGGGCTCGCGGATGAGCCGGTGGGCGGGCCCCCAGGCTCGTCCTCGGACAGGTGCAGGGTGATCGACATGCCGGAGTCCGCCGCGCGGCGTACCAACTCGGAGACGTCCTCCCCCACAGGCGAGAGCGGCGCGGCCTCGGCGTCGTCGCGCAGCAGCCCGATGATCTGGCGCAGCCGCTCCGTCGCGTCCGCCGCCGCGACGCGCAGCTCCCCCGCGGCCTTGACCTGGGCGGGCGCGAGGCCGGGGGCGAGTTCGAGACCGGCGGCCCTGACCGCGATCAGGGCCAGGTCGTGGCCGAGCGAGTCGTGCATGTCGCGCGCGATCCTGGCCCGCTCGCGCAGCCTGGCCTGCGCCTCGCCGGCCAGTGTGGTCTGCCGCCGCTGGTCCAGCAGCCTGCGGCGGAGCAGGCCCAGCAGGTAGGGGACGAGGTAGGTGCCGGCCAGCCCGGTGGTCATGGACACCCACAGCGCCAGGTCGCCGCCTTGGCTCAGCACGACGGCCACCCCGACCAGGGAGATGACGCAGAACGCCACCAGGGCGGGCCGCACCCGGGCCAGGCGCCGCCCGGTCAGGTACGCGTACCAGACGACGACCATGGACGACGGCAGCAGCGGAAGGATCTTCACGTCGCGCCGGGGCAGCAGCCAGCTCAGGTCGACCGTCGCGAACCCCTCGGTGAACCGCCACGGCCCCATCGGCAGCAGCAGCACCAGCGCGGCCAGCGGATATCGCCGGCCGACGTAGACGGCCAGCGCCGCCAGCCCCAGCCGGGGCATGGTCACCTTGAGGAACGCCGCCGCGTCGCGGTAGACGGGATCGGGCCCCATCGCGATCACGAGGACGCTCAGCAGGACGAAGAGCAGCAGGTCATAGATCACCTGCCGGCGGCTCTCGCGGCGGAGGACGTACGGACGCTTCACGCGACCGACGTTATCCGCGCGCCCGGCCAGGCGGAGCCACCGGAAGTCGGGTGCCACCCCTGACGAAAGTCAGGGTGGGGTGCGGACCACCGCCGAGGTAGGGCTAACCCCACCCGGAAACCGCCTACCTCCACTCCTGTTTCCGCCTGCCGAAACGGGTTTGATCGGTGGTGTCATCCGGAGGTCGCGGGCCCGCCCCTGACGAAAGTAGGGGGTGGCGCGTGCCGATCGTCCGATGTGCCGTGACCTGCGGAGTTTCTACCTTCATGGGGTACCGGCCCTGACTGCAGTAGGGGAAAGGGCCGCGTTCGACCGGGGGGATCCCCGATGTTCCCGGACCGCCCGCACCGAGACGCTGTGTGGGTGCCCTAAACGATCGGAGTACACGCTCATGTCGCACGCCATCCTCGACCTGGTCGAGCAGGTGATGTCGTCACCGTGGTTGTACGTCGCGCTGTTCGCCCTGGCGTTGCTCGACGGGTTCTTCCCCATCGTGCCCGCCGAGACTTCGGTGATCACGGCCGGGGTGTTCGCCGCCACGGGCGAGACCAATCTGGCCCTGGTCATCGTGGTCGCGGCGCTCGGCGCGTTCGCCGGTGACCACATCTCGTACCTGATCGGCAACAGGTCGGCCGGCCGGCTGCGGGACAAGAAGGCGTTCATCTGGGCGCGCGGCGCACTGGCGGAGCGGGGCGGGCTCGTCCTGGTCGTGGCCAGGTACATCCCCGGCGGACGCACCGCCACCACGCTCACCATGGGCGCCGTACGGCATCCGCTGCGCTCGTTCACCTTCTTCGACGCGATCGCGGCCGGCTCGTGGGCGGTGTACTCCGGGCTGATCGGCTTCTTCGGCGGGATGGCGTTCGAGAACGACCCGATCAAGGGACTGCTGCTCGGCCTCGGGATCGCGCTGTCCATCACCGCCGTGGTGGAGATCGTGCGCTGGACGCGGAAACGACGCGCCGCCATCCAGGTTTCCCCGGAACGCCTTCCTGCGGACACGTCCGTTTGACCCTGCCTGGCAACCATCCGTCTGAAAGGAGTGCGCATGACTGTGCTGGCCGCGGTAATAGCCCTGGTCGGTTCGCTGTTCTTCGCGCTCGGGGCCGCGCTGCAGCAGTTCGAGGCGGTCGGCACCGCCAAGCCCGGACTGCTCGCCCTGCTCAGGAGGCCGCGCTGGCTGCTGGGCGGCGCGTCCATCCTGGCGGGTGGCGGCCTGCACATCGTCGCGCTCGGGCTGGGCCCGCTGACCGTCGTCCAGCCCATGGGCGTGGCCAGCCTGCTGTTCGCCCTGCCCCTGGCCGCCACGCTGCACGGCCGCAGGCCGGCCCGCAACGAGCTGGCCGCGGCCGGCGTGGTGGCGATCGGCCTCATCGGCCTGGTGCTGCTGGTGCCGGAGTCGGAAGGCCCCACCCACCTCGGCCCGGACGGCGTGCTCACGCTGCTCGCCGTGGCCGGCATCGCGGCGGTGCTGCTGTGGGCCGGCTCGAAGGCCGCCTCGCCCGCGGGCCGGGCGGCGCTGCTGGCCACCAGCTCCGGCGTCCTGTACGGCGCCACCGCGACCCTCGTGCGCGTGCTGGTGGACGGCGGCTGGAACTGGTGGTACCTGCTGGCGCTGCCGGTGCCCGCCCTGCTGGCGCTGGTCATGCTCCAGCGGGCCTACGCCGTCGGCCACTTCGGCGTCTCCTTCGCCTCACTGCAGATCACCGACCCCCTGACCGCGGTGGCGTTCGGCGCGCTGCTGCTGGGCGAGCCGCTGCCGACCGGGATCCTGCCGGTCGTGGCCGCCCTCCTGACCGCCGCGGGCACCGTGGCCCTGGCCAGGACCAGCCCGCTGGAGACCCACCGAGACCGCGAACCACTCGTCCCGACCCCCTGATCATCATCCCCCTTGGCTGTCCCCAAGCCACGACCGCAAAACCGGAGAGAACGACCATGGCCATGCCCCTTCACACCGTTTCCGACGTCGCCGCGCTCTCCCCTGCTCCCGAGCGCCCCCGCCGGATCCTGATCTCCACCGACACCTATCCCCCGGACGTGAACGGCGCCGCCTACTTCACCCACCGCCTGGCCACGGGCCTGGCCGCGCGCGGCAACGACGTGCACGTGGTCTGCCAGTCGGAGGCCGGCCCGGCCAGCGCCGACGTCGTGGACGGCGTCGTGGTGCACCGGCTGCGCTCGGCGCCGCTGCTGGTCCACCCGACCATGCGCGTCACCGTGCCGACCCGGCTCGACCGGCTGGTCGCCGACATCAAGCCGGACGTGCTGCACACCCAGGGCCACTTCGTGGTCGGCCGGGCCGCCATCGCCGCCGCCCGCCGGGCAGGCGTGCCGGTCGTGGCGACGAACCACTTCATGCCCGACAACCTCTTCCAGTTCGCCCACATCCCCGAACGGCTCAGGATCAAGGCGGGCCGGCTGGCGTGGCGTGACTTCAGCCGGATCTTCAGCCGGGCCGACCACATCACCACGCCCACCCCGCTGGCCGCGAAACTCCTGTCCGACCAGGGTTTCGGGCGCGAGGTCGAGCCGGTGTCCTGCGGGATCGACCTGACCAGGTTCCACCCGCGCGCCGAGCCGAAGTCGTGGGCGCGCAGGATGTTCGACCTGCCCGACCGGCCCACGGTGCTGTTCGTCGGCCGGCTGGACGAGGAGAAGCGGCTGGACGAGCTGGTCCGCGCGCTGCCGCTGGTGCTCAACGAGACCGACGCGCAGGTGGCGCTGGTCGGCAAGGGCAACCAGCGCGACGAGCTGGAGCGGCTGGCCCGGCGCATCGGGGTGAGCGACCGGGTCTTCTTCCTCGGCTTCGTCCCCGACGAGAACATGCCGCAGGCGTTCTCCGCCGCCGACGTGTTCGCCATGCCCGGCGTCGCCGAGTTGCAGAGCATCGCCACGCTGGAGGCCATGGCCTCGGGGCTGCCCGTGGTCGCCGCCGACGCGATGGCGCTGCCGCACCTGGTGGAGGAGAACGGCTATCTGTTCCAGCCCGGCGACGTGGTCGGGCTGGCCAGGCACCTGACCGCCGTCCTCGCCGACGACGGCCTGCGCGCCCGGCTCGGCAAGGCCAGCAGGGAGCTGGCCCTGACCCACGACGACCAGTCCTCGCTCGCCCGGTTCGAGCGGATCTACGATGAGGTGACGCGATGACGATCGCACGGAGTGTCTGGGGGACGCTGATCGGCACGACGGTGTCGGCGGGCGCGCTGGCGTACGCGCACGTGGCGCTGCCCGACCAGACGCTGCTCAGTGACTACGCTCTGGTCTCCGGCGGGCTGGCGCCCGTACTGATCGGGATGCTGGCACTCGCGGGAGCGTGCCTGAGCCTGGCGTACGGGCTGGCGATCGTGGACCCCGCGCGTACCGCGGCCGCCCGCGTGCTGCTGCTGGCCGGGGCCTTCGGCCTGATGATGAGCGGCATCTTCCCCACCGACCCCGGCACCTCGCAGGTGGGCTCGCTGTCCGGCGAGATCCACCGCTGGTCGGCGGCGATCGTGTTCACCTCGCTGCCGGTCGCCGGCTGGGTGCTGGCCCGTGGCCGGTCGGCCGCCCCGAGATGGAACGCGGTGCGGGCCATGAGCGTGGCCTCCGGGGTGACGCTGGCCGTCTACCTGGCGGCCCACCCCGCCACGTTCACCTCGGCGCTGATCAACGGCGGCGCCTACTACGGGCTGCTGGAGCGCGGCATGGTGCTGGCCGAGATGGCGCTGCTCATGGCCATGGCGCTGGCGATCGGCGGCGGCAGGGGCGCCGCGCGGAACGCGGTCGCGCCCACGTCCACCACGGCTGCCGAACAGGGCCGGCCGGAGAACCCGGAGCGGCCGGAGGGCCAGGAACGGCTCGCCGCCTGACAACGCACGCCGCTCGGCATACTTCGACCGCCGTCGAAAGGTCCAGGTCATAGCGTGAGGCCATGCACATAGAGGCCACGCTCATCACCCGTCATGCCGAAGCCGAGGCGGTGCTCGCCGACACCAGGTACGTGCCGCCTCCCGTACGCCAGAACGGCGAGGAGGGGACGCTGGCCTGGCTACGCGCCCACGTGTCCCGGTTCAGCACCGGCGAACCGCACGCCGAACGCCGCCGCGCCCTGACCGACCTGCTCGACGGGGTGGACCCGGCCGAGCTGCGCGAGCGGGCCAGGGCCATGACCGAGCAGCGGCACGGGGATTGGCGCGGCGTGCCCACACAGGTGCTCGGGAGCGCGCTCGGGGTCGCCGACACCAGCGCCGTGCCGGCCGCCGCGGCCGGATACCTGTCAGGCGAGGAGAGCCCACAGGCCGACGCCGCCGTCACCGAACTGCTGAAGCGGGCCGGCCTCCCCGCGATCACACTGCTGCTGCAGGGGTACGCCGCCACGGAAGGGCTCATCGCGAACGCCCTGGAGCGGGCCCGGCCCGGCGACGACGTGGACACGCTGCTGCGGGAGACGCTTGCCTGGCACCCGCCGCTCACGGTCACCCGCAGGCTGGACACGCTCACCGGCGACGAGGTGACGCTCGACCTGGTGGCCGCCAACCGCGAGGCGCCAGGCGATCATCTGACCTTCGGCCACGGTGTACGCCCCTGCCCCGCGCCCGCGCACGCCCTCGCCCTGGCGGCGGGCGTCCTGGAAGGAGTGCTCTCGTGAACTTCCACGACCTGCACCGCCCCGGCGATCCGCTGCTGCTGCCCAACGCCTGGGACTATGGCTCCGCCGCCTACCTGGCCGCGCAGGGGTTCCCGGCGATCGGCACGACCAGTCTCGGCGTGGCCGCCGTGCACGGCAAGCCGGACGCGGCCGGCCGGACCAAGGCCGAGACGATCGAGCTGGCCGAGGCGATCAGCGGCCTGGGCGTCCTGGTCACCGTGGACATCGAGGGCGGGTTCAGCGACGATCCGGCGGAGGTCGCCGGCCTGGTCGCGTCCCTGGCCGCGCTCGGCGTCGCGGGCGTCAACCTGGAGGACGGCCGCCCCGACGGCACGCTGCGGCCCGTCGAGCTGCACCAGAGCATCATCGAGGCGGCCAAGGGGCACGGCGTGTTCGTCAACGCCCGCACGGACACGTGCTGGCTGCGTACCGGTGACACGCTGGAGCGCGTGCGCGCCTACGGGCACGCCGACGGGATCTTCGTGCCGGGGCTGAGCGATCTCCAGGAGATCGCCGAGATCGCGGCGAGCACGCCGCTGCCGCTGAACGTGCTCCACCAGCCGGACGGTCCCGGCCTGGCCCGGCTCGCGGAGGCGGGCGTGGCCAGGGTGAGCACCGGGTCGCTGCTCTATCGCGCCGCGCTGCGGGCGGGGCTCGCGGCGGTGCTGGACGTACGCGGCGAGCCGGCCCCGCACATGCCGACATATGCGGAGATCGTGGAGCTGTTGCCGCGATAATCGAGAGATGCGCTTCCAGATCCTCGGGCCCACTACCGTGCTGGACGAGGACGGCGAGCCGGTCGCGCTCGGCGGTCCCCGCGTCCGCGCGCTGCTGGCGCTGCTGGCCCTGCACGCCGGCCGCATCGTCGGCGCGGAGCAGCTCGTGGCCGGGCTGTACGGCCCGAGGCCCCCTGAGGGCGTGGCGAACGCGCTGCAGTCGCAGGTGTCCCGGCTGCGCCGGTCGCTGGGCAAGGACCTGGTGGAGTTCCACCCGGCCGGTTACCGGCTGGTGGCCGATCCGCAGGAGGTGGACGCGCGCAGGTTCGAGCTGCTGGCGTCCGCCGGCAGGCAGGCGCTGGCCGGCGGGGACGCGGAGCGGGCGGCGGCGCTGCTGCGCGAGGCCCT
>NZ_BAAAMU010000200.1:0-13418 GCF_039529435.1 Nonomuraea maheshkhaliensis | reverse complement strand
GACCCCGCCGCCGGCGACGTCCCGGCCCAACCGGCCGACCAGCAGGCCCACGCGGACGCGTACGAGCCGCCCCACCACGACGCGGGAGCCCACCCGCGAGCCGGAGCCGTCCAGACCGCCGGCGACGCCGCCCCCTGACGACGACCCGCCCGGCACCGGCGACGAGCCGCCCGCGACGAACCCGCCCGGCCCCGGCCCCGGCCCTGAGCCGGGCGGCCGTGAGCCGCTGATCTCCCTGTCGGTCAGCGTGTCGCTCGGCCTGCCGGTGCTCGGCGGCGAGGGCGACGGGCTGGTGGACGCCGACGTCGGGCTCGGCCTGGGCACCAGCTTGCTGGGAATCCTCGTGGTGCCCGGCTCCGTGCTGCTCGGACGGCAGATCGTGGTCCGCAGAACGCGCAAAGGTCGCGAGACCGGAAAATCATGATTGCGTGCCAGGAGGACTGATCCCCTACTATCGTGCGTCGAATAGAGGGCGGCCCCCGGACTGAATAGCTCGTGACCGGAACCTGCCCTGCGTGCTTCAGGGTAAGGAGAAGAGTGGCGGTTGCGTCCTCTGCCGACCGGCTGCGCGCCCCGGCCCGTACGACCCTCGCCTGTCTCACCCTGGCGCTGCTGCTCGCGGCGGTTCCGGTGCAGGCGGCCCCCAAACCCACCGCCAAGCAGCTGAAGAAGGAACTGGCCGAGCTGCAGAAGGACTCGGACAAGCTCATCACCGACTACTACGAGAGCCGCGTAGCCGGGCAGAAGGCGGAGAAGGCGGAGAAGGCGGCGCGCGAGAAGCTGTCCGCCGCCCAGGAGGTCTACGACCGCCAGTCCACCGAGCTGCGGGCCATGGCCATCGCCAAGTACATCGGCGGCGACCCCGGCACGGCCGACCTGCTGACCTCGGAGGGCGACCCGTCGGCGCTGCTCGCCCGGATGGCGCTGGCCCAGCACATGATCGACCTCCAGGACGCCAGGCTGAGCGGCTACGCCCGGGTCCGCGACGACCGCCGGCAGGCCGAGGAGGAGGCCGCCGCGCGTACCGAGGAACTCCGCGCGAGCACGGAGGAGCTGGACAAGCGCAAGAAGAAGGCCGAGAAGCAGATCGAGAAGATCAAGGACCGGATCGACCTGCTCTACAGCGCCCCGGGGGTGCGCCGCCCAGACGGGACCTGGGTGCCGCAGCTGCCCGGCGGGACGGACAACGTCACCCCCCGGATGCGGCTGGTCAAGGAGCTCATCCAGCAGCGCTTCCAGGTGCCGTACGGGATCGGGTGCTACCGGGCGATCCAGGACGGTGGCGAGCATCCGCTCGGGCGTGCCTGCGACTTCATGCTGAGCCGCGGCGGCTCGTTCCCGTCGGGCGACGAGCAGAGACGCGGCGACGAGATCGCCGCCTGGGCGATCAAGAACGCCAAGCGGCTGGGCATCATGTACATCATCTACCGCCAGCGCATCTGGCACACCCGCACGGGCGGCTGGCGGACGATGTCCGACCGCGGCGGCACCACGGCCAACCACTACGACCACCCGCACATCTCGGTGTACTGAGGTTCACGCGCCGGTCCGGGGGCGGTCGCGACACTTCGCCTACGGCGTTCCATGGGCGGTCGTGACACTTCGGACACGCCGGGCAAGTGTGCCACCCGCGTCCATGGGGAGCGGGATACGGTGGGCGCGTCGGCACCGTGCTTGCCCGCCGGCCCCCTGCGCCGCCTCGTCGCAGCCGCATGACGGCGGCGTCCGGCACGCCTGATGAGTCCTCTTTCGCCATGGAGTGCGCAATGATGATCGAGATTCCCGTCCCCGACGGCACGGCGGAAGCCTGGCTGGCCCGTCCTGACGACTCCGCCGCGCACCCGGGCGTGCTGTTCGTCATCGACGCGATCGGGCTGCGGCCCAGGATCCACGAGATGGCCGACCGGATCGCGAGCTGGGGTTACGTCGTGCTCGCGCCCAACATCTTCTACCGCGAGGGCACCGCCGCCGAGACGTCCCCGACGGGTGACCTGCGGCTGCCGGGGGAGCGGGAGAAGTTCTTCGCGGCGATCGGGCCGCGGATCGGCTCGCTGACGCCCGATCGGGTGGCGGCCGACAACGCGAGCTACCTGGCCGCGTTGCGGGCCCAGGACGGCGTGTCCGCCGGGCCGGTGGGCGTGGTCGGCTACTGCATGGGGGCCCGGCTGGCCATCCAGGCGGCCGGCGCCCACCCCGAGGAGGTCGGCGCCGTCGGCGGCTTCCACGGCGGCGGCCTGGCCACCGGCGCGCCCGACAGCCCCCACCTGAGCCTGGCCACGGCCCGCGCCGAGTTCGCGTTCGGCCACGCCGACAACGACGCGTCCATGGGCCCGGAGGCTGTGGAGCGGCTCGGCCGGGCGCTGAAGGACGCCGGCCTGACGGCCGTCAACGAGGTGTACGCAGGAGCGCCGCACGGCTACTCGATGTCGGACACGTCGATGTACGACGAGGCCGCCTGCGAACGCCACTTCACCACCCTGCGCGCCCTCTTCGCCCGCGCCCTCTGACCGTTCTGGCCGCCTGCGTTGCTGACATGGGGCAGGGCCGCTGGTCGCGGTCCGGTCTTCGTCGGTTCAGGCGGGGCTCATGACCGGGCTCATGACCGGGCTCACGGCTGGGAGAGTTCGGCGTCGAGGCGGGTGAAGGTGGCGCCCTGGGTGGTGGCGCGGGCGCCGAGGACGTGGCCGTCGCACATGGTCGTCACCGTGCCGGCCCGGTCCGTGACCTTCCAGGTGACCCGCTCCTCGCAGGGGCGGCCGCGCCGGTCGCGTTCCCAGGTGCGGCCGCACACGCGGCAGGTCGTGACGTTGACGCTGTACGACAGGGTGTTGCCGTGCTCGGGGCACACTCCCCACGGGATGCCGCACTTGCGCTCCAGCAGGGAGCGGATCCTGGCCAGGTCGTCGGCCGCGCGCTGGAGGTCCTCGCCGCCCCGGTCCAGCCAGCCGGCGGCGTGCAGCGCGGCTTGGAGGGGGTCGCGTTCGGCCGCCGCCGCAGGGGCGCCGTCGCACAGCGCCCGCACCTCGGTGGCCAGCGCCTCGGCGCGGGCGGCCAGGTCGCGCAGCTGCTGGGGACTGATGCTCATCACAGGCTCCCGTCCAGTCGGGGCCGACACGGCGGTGGGGGCGGGCCGGTCATGTCGGTGTCGGACCGTATGAGGTGATCTTATGCGCCCGCGACCTGCTCTGCGGCGGACGGTCGCCGGTCGTGCGTCCAGTGCCGGTCCCGCTCCTTCCCGGGTCCCGTTCCGGTGCGGGGTCAGCCTCTGGTACGGGCGTACCGGACGGGTCAGTCCTTGGCGAGGGCGGACAGGAGGCGGTCCTCGGTGACCTCGGGGCCGGTCAGTTGTTCGGTGATAGCACCGTCCCTGAGCACCACCACGCTGTCGCAGTTCTCCACCAGCTCGGCCACGTCCGACGAGATCAGCAGGATCGCGAGCCCGTCCACGGCCAGCTCGTCCAGCAGGGCCTGCATCTCCAGCTTGGTCGCCACGTCCACCCCCCGCGTCGGCTCGTCCAGGAGCAGGACCTTGGGGTGCATGGCCAGCCACCGGGCCAGCAGCACCTTCTGCTGGTTGCCGCCCGACAGCTCGCCCGCCGGCTGCCTGGGGGAGACGGCCTTGATGCCCAGCCGGCGCATGAACGTGCCCACGATGTTGTCGACCTGCGCGTCCGACACGATCCCCGCCCGCGACAGCCGGGGCAGGGCGGCCAGGGCGATGTTGTCGCGTACGGACAGGGTGGGCACGATGCCCTCGGTCTTCCTGTTCTCCGGCACCAGCCCGACCCCGGCGCGTACGGCGCTCCTGATCGACCACTTGCGCGCGTGCGCCCCGGCCACGGTGACCTGGCCGGCGTCCACCGGGAGCACGCCGGCGATGGCGCGGGCCGTCTCGCTGCGGCCGGCGCCGAGCAGGCCGCCCAGCCCGACGACCTCGCCCGCCCGCATCTCCAGCGACACCCCGTCCAGGACGTGGTGGCGGGTCAGGCCCTTGGCCTCCAGGACCGGTTCGTCGCCGGGCACGCCGGGCTCGCCGTGCTGGACCGCGGGCTCCACGGGGTGGAACGGCCGGCCCAGCATGAGCGAGACCAGCCGCAGCCGGTCGAGCCCGGCCAGCGGGCCCGTGTGCACGACCCGGCCCTCGCGCAGCACCGTGACGCGGTCGCAGATCCCGTACAGCTCCTCCAGGCGGTGGGTGACGTAGACGACCGAGCGGCCCTGATCACGCAGCGTGGTCACGGCCGCGAACAGGGTCTCCAGCTCGGCGTGGTCGAGCGCCGTGGTGGGCTCGTCCATGATGACCAGGCGGGCGTCCGCCGAGGCGGCCCTGGCCAGGGCGACGATCTGGCGCGCGCCCTCGCCCAGCGACCCGAGCGGGCGGCGCACGTCCACGTCGAGCCCGTACGCGGCCAGCGTCTCCTCGGCGCGGGCGTGCACGGCCGCGGCGTCGATCAGCCCGAGCCGCCCCCGGGGTTCGCGGCCCAGCAGCAGGTTGCGGGCCACGCTCATGGTCGGTACGAGGTTCGTCTCCTGGTGGATCGTGGCGATCCCGGCCCGCCTGGCGTCGGCGGGACCGGCGAACCTGACCGGCTCCCCGAGCAGGCGCAGCTCGCCCGCGTCCGGCTGGTGCACGCCGGACAGCACCTTGACCAGGGTCGACTTGCCGGCGCCGTTGCCGCCCACGAGGGCGTGCACCTCACCCGTGCGCACGGACATGGTGACGTGGTCGAGGGCGGTGACACCCTGGAACGCCTTGAGAACACCAGCGACCTGCAGCACGGTTGCCTCCGCCTCGATGGTGGTCGAGGTAGGAAACATTATAGTAACGGGCCTGTCACATTCGATCAGATCCGGGCGCAGAAAAAAAGGTCAGATCTCGGCGACGTGCAGCCGGACGCCGCGCGCGCTCAGGTCGTCGAGCACGTCGCGGGGCGCGGCGTCGTCGGTGACCAGGTGGTCGATCCGGTCGGGCGCGACCGTCTGCACCATCGTGTCGACACCGATCTTGGTGTGGTCGGCCAGCACCACGACCTCTTCGGCCGCTCCGGCGAGCGCCCGGTCGACGCCGGCGACCTGCATGTTGGGCGTGGACAGGCCGCGCTCGGCGGTCAGGCCGTTGCCGGAGATGAAGGCCCTGCGCACACGCAGCCCGGCCAGGGAGTGCTCGGCCGCGCTGCCCACCAGGGCCAGGATCGGGCCGCGCAGCGTGCCGCCGGTCAGCATCACCTCCACCCGCGGCGAGGTGGACAGCACCTGGGCGACCAGCAGCGAGTTGGTCACCACGGCCAGCTCGGAGTGCCTGGTCAGGCGGCGGGCGAACTCCTGCGTGGTGGTGCCGGGGCCGATCACGATGGCGTCGCCGTCCTCGACGAGGGCGCCGGCCAGGTCGGCGATGGCGGCCTTCTCGGCCGACTCCAGCGACACCTTCTGCGTGTAGCCGGCCTCGCGGGACAGCTCGCCAGGCAGTGTCGCGCCGCCGTGGTGGCGGTTGAGCAGGCCCTCCGACTCCAGCGCGCGCAGGTCGCGGCGGACGGTCACCTCGGAGGAGTGGACGGCCTGGGCCAGCTCCCGCAGCGACACCGCGCCGTTCGCGCGCACCAGTTCGATGATGCGCTGCCGGCGTTCAGCGGCGAACACGGGCCTGCGTCCGTCACTCTGCGTGTCGCTCACGTCCCGATCATAGTCGACGGGCCAAGTGAAGTTCACCTCTGACCGAACGCGAACGAATTTGATCGGAAATCTTGACCGGCTCGGTCCGCTGGTGCTTACTTTGGAGCGTGTCAGGGTCAAAAGCTGTCCGAACCTGATCGGCGCCTTCCGAAAGGAACCCCCCGTGCGTAAGCGCCTCGCGTTGCTGCTGTCCGTGCTGATGTGCTTGTTATGGCAGACGCCGGCTCCCGCCTCAGCCGGCTCCGCGGCCCTCCCCGAGCGGAACGGGCTGCGCGGCGACTACTACCTCGCCTCGGCGGCAGGCCAGTTCGACTTCGCCGAACTCAAGGCGAGCATCATCGACCCCAACCTCGAGATGCCCGACCTCAACCCGACGTTCAACCTGCTGACCGGCAGGGAGGACGACGTCACCGTCAGGTGGACCGGGCAGATCACCCCGAAGTACTCCGAGACCTACACCTTCTCCATCATCGGCGACAACGGCTTCCGCCTGTGGGTGGACGGCCGGCCGATCATCGACCACTGGGTGGACGACTGGGACCTGGAGCAGACCGGCACCCCGATCGCCCTGGAGGCGGGCAGGAAGTACGACGTCAAGGTCGAGTACTTCGAGCACTACGGCGGCGCCAACCTGCGCCTGCGCTGGCAGAGCCCGAGCCAGCCGAAGGCCATCGTGCCGACGGAGGCGTTCACCGTGCCGGCCGACTTCCAGCCGGACGGCCCGTACGACGCCAGGCTGAACGCGGCCGGCGACGTCGCGACCCTCACCTACGCCAAGCCCCTGGCCCCGCTGCCGGCCGACGCGGCCGCGAAGCTCGGGTTCACGGTCGGCGCGGCCGCCTGGCCCGTCACTTCAGCAATACAGAAAAGTCCGGAAGTAGTAGAGCTGAAGCTGAAATATCCGGTCCCGTCGAAGGCGGGCAGCACCGTCCGCACCTCCTACGACGGCAACGGCGGCATCACCTACGCCGACGGCACCCCGCTGGCCGCCTACCCCTTCGCGCACGTGGTCAACGTCTCCACCTACGTGCTCAAGACGAGGTGGGCCGACGACGTCAACCCGGCGAACCCGCTGCCCGAATACCCCAGGCCGCAGCTCGTCAGGGACCGCTGGCGCAGCCTCAACGGCACCTGGGAGTTCGCCCCGGCCAAGGAGGGCGAGGCGGCGCCGTTCGGCAGGAGGCTGGCCGAGCGCATCGTGGTCCCGTACCCGGTGGAGTCGCAGCTGTCCGGCATCGGCCGGCACGAGGAGCGCATGTGGTACCGCCGCACGTTCGAGGTGCCCCGCTCCTGGAAGGGTGAGCGGCTGCTGCTGCACCTCGACGCCGTCGACTGGGACGCGACGATCTACGTCAACGGCAAGCGGGTGACCACCCACAAGGGCGGCTACGGCCGGATCAGCGTGGACGTGACCGATGCGCTCAAGCGCTCGGGCCCGCAGGAGCTCGTCGTCGGCGTGTACGACCCCACCGACGAGGGCGCCCAGGCCATCGGCAAGCAGCGGCTCAACCCGAGCGGCATCTGGTACACCGCCGTGTCCGGCATCTGGCAGACCGTCTGGATCGAGCCGGTCGCCAAGGACCGCATCGACCGCGTGGACACCACCCCCGACCTGCGCGGCGAGGCCCTGTACGTCACCGTCCACGGCTCGAAGGGCACCGCCACCGTCACCGCCAGGGACGGCCGCAGGGTCGTCGCCACCGTTCGCGGCCCGGTCGGCAAGGAGCTGCGCCTGCCGGTGCGCAACCCCAAGCTGTGGTCCCCCGACAACCCGCACCTGTACGACCTGGAGGTCAAACTCAAGTCGGACAAGGTGGAGTCGTACTTCGGGATGCGCTCCATCACGCTCTCCGGCAACCGCATGCTGCTCAACGGGCAGCCGGTCTTCCAGATCGGCCCGCTCGACCAGGGCTTCTGGCCGGACGGCATCTACACCCCGCCCACCGACAGGGCCCTGCGCTACGACCTTGAGCAGACCAAGGCCCTCGGCTTCAACGCCGTGCGCAAGCACGTCAAGGTGGAGTCCGACCGCTGGTACCACTACGCCGACAAGCTCGGCCTGCTGGTCTGGCAGGACATGCCCTCCGCCTTCCGCACCACCGACAGGCCGCAGTTCGAGGCCGAGCTGCGCGAGCTGGTGGACCAGCACCGCAGCAGCCCGTCGATCGTGATGTGGGTGCCGTTCAACGAGGGCTGGGGCCAGTACGACCAGGCCCGCGTGGCCGACCTGGTCAAGAGCTGGGACCCGAGCCGCCTGGTGAACAACATGAGCGGCGTCAACTGCTGCGGCGCGGTCGACGGCGGCAACGGCGACGTCAAGGACTTCCACATCTACCCGGGCCCCGGCAACCCCGGCAAGCCCTCCGGCACCAGGGCGAACGTCATCGGCGAGTACGGCGGCCTGGCCCTGCCCGTGGTCGGCCACACCTGGTCCGGCGGCGGCTGGGGCTACGCGGTCGAGCCCGACCCCGAGGCCCTGACCAACCGTTACGTGAACATGGTCGAGGAACTGGAGCGGCTGCACGCCTGTGAGCAGCTCAGCGCCGCGATCTACACCCAGACGACCGACGTCGAGACCGAGATCAACGGCCTCATGACGTACGACAGGGCGATCACCAAGCCCGACGTCAAGCGCGTCCACGACGCCCACAAGGCGCTGACGGGCGCGATCAACCCCACCTGCACCTGATCCACCGGCGCCCGGGCCCGCTGCGGCCCGGGCGCCGCACCTGATAGGAAAGGATCCGCGATGACCCCCCATCTCCGGACAGCCACGCTGGCCCTGGCCGTGCTCCTCGCCGCGGCCGGCTGCGCCAAGGCCGAGGAGCCGCAGAGCGCGCCCGCCGCCGCCGGCTCGGCCGGCCAGCAGGTCGTCCAGACCCCTTCGGGCACGGCCGGCCCGACGTGCACGCTGGAGCAGTTCGGCGGCACGAAGTTCGACCTCAAGACGGCCACGGTGGGCTTCTCCCAGTCGGAGAAGGAGGCCAACCCGTTCCGCATCGCGGAGACCAAGTCGATCAAGGACGAGGCCGAAAAGCTCGGCATCACCAACCTCAAGGTCACCAACGCCCAGTCGCAGTTCTCCAAGCAGATCACCGACGTGCAGCAGCTCATCGCGCAGGGCGTGCAGCTGCTGGTCATCGCGCCGCTCAACTCCGACGGCTGGGAGCCGGTGCTCCAGCAGGCCGCCGCGAAGAAGATCCCCATCATCACGGTCGACCGCAAGATCAACGCCAAGGCGTGCAGCGACTACCTGACGTTCATCGGCTCCGACTTCTACGAGCAGGGCAAGCGCGCCGCCGACCGCATGATCGACGCGCTGGGCGGCAAGGGCAAGGTCGCCATCCTGCTCGGCGCCCCGGGCAACAACGTCACCACCGAGCGCACGAACGGGTTCAAGGACCGCGTCAAGGAGAAGGCCCCCGAGATCACGATCTCGTTCGAGCAGACCGGTGAGTTCGCCCGCGAGAAGGGACAGCAGGTCACCGAGCAGCTCATCCAGTCCAACCCCGACATCAACGGCATCTACGCCGAGAACGACGAGATGGCGCTGGGCGCGGTCACCGCGCTGAAGGGCGCGGGCAAGGAGCCGGGCGACATCAAGATCGTCTCGGTGGACGGCACCCGCAGCGCCGTCCAGGGCATCGCCGACGGCTGGCTGCACGCGGTCATCGAGTCCAACCCGCGCTTCGGCCCGCTCGCCTTCGAGACCGCGCAGAAGTTCCTGAACGGCGACGCCATCCCCGACAAGGTGATCATCTCCGACCGCGACTACGACACGGGCAACGCCAAGGACTCCCTCGGTGAGGCGTACTGAGTTGGAAGCGGTTCTCGAGGCAAGAGGCGTCAGCAAACGCTTCCCCGGCGTGCTCGCCCTCGACGGTGTGTCCCTCGCCCTGCGTCCGGGCGAGGTGCACGCGCTCGTCGGCGAGAACGGCGCGGGCAAGTCCACCCTGATCAAGGTCTTCACCGGCGTGTACCAGCCGGACGGGGGCGAGCTGCGCTACCAGGGAGGGCCCGCCGCCTTCGGCACCCCCCTGGAGGCGCAGCGCGCCGGGATCTCCACCATCTACCAGGAGGTCAACCTCGTCCCCATGATGTCGGTGGCCCGCAACCTGCTTCTCGGCCGCGAGCCGCGCGGCAGGTTCGGGGTGATCGACGCGGCCGCCATGTACGACGAGGCCGAACGCGTCCTGTCCGGCTACGGCGTGGACACCGACGTGCGCCGCCCGCTGCGCACGCTCGGCGTCGGCGCGCAGCAGATGGTCGCGCTCGCCCGCGCCGTGTCGGTGGACGCCCGGGTCGTCATCATGGACGAGCCCACGTCCTCCCTGGAGCCGCGCGAGGTCGAGACCCTGTTCGGGGTGATCAGGCGGCTGCGCGACGGCGGCATCGCCGTCATGTACGTCAGCCACCGCCTCGACGAGCTCTACCGCGTCTGCGACCAGGTGACCGTGCTGCGCGACGGGCGCCTCGCGCACACCGGGCCGATGGCGGAGCTGGAACGGCTCAAGCTCATCTCGCTGATGCTCGGCCGCGACCAGAACGAGGTCCGCACCGCGGGCCTGACCAGCTTCTCCCGCGACCACGCCGAAGGAGACGAGCAGACAGCTGGTGACGGCGCTCCCGTGGTGGAGGCCAGGGGACTGACCCGGCGGCACGTGCTCGACCGGGTGGACGTCAGTGTCAAACCGGGCGAGGTCGTCGGGCTCGGCGGGCTGCTGGGCGCGGGTCGTACCGAGACCGCCAAGGCCATCGTCGGCGCGCTGCCGCTGGACGGCGGGCAGGTGCTCGTGGCCGGAGCGCCACTGCGAGCCGGCTCCACCTCGGCCGCGATCAGGGCGGGCGTCAGCCTGCTGCCCGAGGACCGCAAAGCCGAGGGCATCATCCCCACCCTGTCCGTCCGCGAGAACATCGCCCTGGCCGCCCTGCCCTCCATGGGCCGGGCGGGCGTGGTGTCCGAGGCGAAGATCGACCGGATCGTCGAGATCTTCATGCGGAGGCTGAGGATCAAGGCCGCCTCGCCGCACCAGCTCGTCTCCGAGCTGTCCGGCGGCAACCAGCAGAAGGTGCTGCTGGCCCGCTGGCTCGCCGTACGGCCCAAGGTGCTGCTGCTGGACGAGCCCACCCGGGGCATCGACGTCGGCGCCAAGGCCGAGGTGCAGGCGCTGATCGACGAGCTGGCGCGGGAAGGGCTCGGCGTGCTGCTGATCTCCTCCGACCTGGAGGAGCTGGTCGAGGGGGCCGACAGGATCCTCGTGCTGCGCGAGGGCGCGGTCGTCGGGGAGCTGTCGGGTGACGAGGTGACCGAGGAGAGAATCATGGCGACGATCGCGGAGCAGTCCGATGGCCGAGCTCACGCATGACCGGGGCGGCCCGCGAGGCCGCGTCGCCGTGCTCAAGCCGCAGGTGTTCGCCTGGGTGCAGGACTACGGCGTGTACGCCGCCGTACTGGCGCTGCTGCTGTTCAACGTGCTGTTCACCCCCCACTTCCTCGACGCCTCCAACTTCCGCACCCAGCTCGTCCAGGTCACCCCGATCGTCATCGTCTCGCTCGGCATGGCGCTGGTGATCGGCACCCAGGGCATCGATCTGTCGGTCGGCTCGGTGATGGCGCTGGCCGCCGCGCTCGTCGTGCTCTACCTCGGGTACGGCTGGCTGCCCGCCCTCGTCGTGGCCGTGATCGGCGGCGCGGTCGTCGGGGCCGCAGGGGGAGCGCTGGTCGCCTACGTCGGGGTGCAGCCGATCGTGGCCACACTGGCGCTGCTGGTCGGCGTCCGCGGCCTGGCCAACGTGCTGGTGCCGCAGCTGGTCGAGTTCCGCAACCCCGACCTGATCGCGCTCGGCAGCAGCTCCGTGGCCGGCATCCCCGTGATCGTGCTCATCGCGGCGGCGCTGACCGTGATCGTGCTGTTCGTGGTGCGGCGGACCACCTTCGGCCGGCAGGTGGTCGCCATCGGCGGCAACCGCTCGGCCAGCGAGCTGTCCGGCCTGCCGGTCAAGCGGGTGCTGCTGATCGTGTACGTGATCTCCGGCCTGCTCGCCGCCCTGGCCGGCGTGCTGGCCACGGCCCGGCTGCAAGCGAGCGACCCGACCTCGCTCGGCATGTTCATCGAGCTGTCGGCGATCACCGCCGTCGTCGTCGGCGGCACCCCGCTGACCGGCGGCCGGATCAGGGTGCTCAGCACGGTCATGGGCGCGCTGCTCATGCAGCTCCTCGCGGCCACGCTGATCAAGCACAACCTGCCGCAGTCGTGGACCCAGATGGTCCAGGCGGTCATCATCCTGGCCGCCGTCTACGCCACCAGGAAGCGGGAGACCCGATGAACCGCGAGCAGCTCAGCCGGACGCTGCAGCAGCACGGCGCCGTCATGGTACTGGGCACGCTGGTGATCGTGGGCAGCCTGGCCTTCGACTCCTTCGCCACGCCGGCGAACGCGGCCAGCGTGGTCGTCTCCTCCTCGTTCCTCGCGATCATCGCGATCGGCATGACGTTCGTGATCATCAGCGGCGGGATCGACCTGTCCGTGGGGTCGCTGTTCGTGCTCGGAGGGGTGCTGGCGGCGTACGGGTCGCAGTACGGCATGCTCGTCGCGCTGCTGCTGCCGCTGGCGGTGTGCGGGGTCGTGGGCCTGCTCCAGGGCCTGGTGATCGCGCGCACCGGCATGGCCCCGTTCATCGTGACCCTGGCCGGGCTGCTCGGGGTGCGCGGCCTGATGCTGGCGATCTCGGACGAGGGCGCGACCACGTACCTCGTCAAGGACCGCGCCTTCGCCGCGCTCGGCCAGGGCGAGATCCTCGGCCTGTCCTACCCCGTCCACATCACCGCCGCGCTCGCCTTGGCCGCGATGGTGCTGCTGCAGCGCACCGGCTTCGGCCAGAACGTCTACGCCATCGGCGGCAACGAGCAGGCCGCCGCGCTGATGGGCGTGCCGGTCGCCCGGACCAAGGTATACGTGTACGTCATGTCCGGCCTGCTGGCCGGCCTGGCGGGCGCGCTGAACGCGGCCCGGCTCTCCTCCGGGGTGACGATCCTCGGCATCGGCCTCGAACTGGACGCCATCGCCGCCGTCGTCATCGGCGGCACCCTGCTGACCGGCGGGGCCGGCGGCATCACGGGGTCGGTGGCGGGCGTGCTGCTGCTCGGCGTCATCCAGAGCCTGATCAACCAGGTCGGCAACCTGACGTCGGCGTTCCAGCAGGTGGTCAGCGGGCTTTTCCTGGCGCTCGTGGTGGTGGCGCAACGCCTGCTGAGCAAGGCGCAGCGGCTGACCTGAGCCTCCGGTGTCCCCGGCCCCTCCCGGGGACACCGGATCGTGACGGCCCGGGCCGTGATCCGGCGCTCATAATGCGGTTATGCCGTCGATTACTGAGCTGAGAGCGGGAGATCCCACCAGTCTCGGAGGCTACGAGATCCGGGGACGTCTGGGAGAGGGCGGACAGGGCGTCGTCTACCTGGGCGTGAACGAGCAGGGCGGACGGGCCGCGATCAAGTGGCTGCGGCCTCACCTCGCCGGCGACGAGGTGGCCGCCGAACGCTTCGCCAGGGAGGCCGAGGCGGCGCGGCGGGTGGCGCCGTTCTGCACCGCGCAGGTGCTCGGCACCGGCGTGCACGAGCGGCGGCCGTTCATCGCCAGCGAGTACGTGGACGGCCCCTCCCTGGCCAGGGCGGTCGCCGAGACCGGGCCGCGCGCCGGGCCCGCCCCGCCCCCGCTGGCCGTCGGGCCCGCCCCCCCCCCGGCGGGGGG
>NZ_BAAAMU010000199.1:0-13463 GCF_039529435.1 Nonomuraea maheshkhaliensis | reverse complement strand
GTCCTACGCCTCTCCGAGCGTTACCGGCGGGCCGTCAGCGGCCGGTAAGGGGGCGCAGCGAGGTGCCCCGGCGGCGGCGGGTGCTCGGCGGCCTGCTGGGCGCCCTGGCCGGGCTGCCCGTCGGGGTGCTCGGTGGCCTGGCCGGGCTCATGCTGACCGGCGGCAGGATCTTCGGGCCCGTCTTCGCCGTCGCCGCGGGCGGCACCGGCGGGCTGGTGCTCGGGGCGGTCATCGGGCTGACGGCGGCCGGGCGAAGGGGCGCGGAGCGGATGACCGTCTCCGAGGTGGTTCGCGCGGAGCCGTTCACGCTGCTCGGCTTCGGGTTGTGCGGCGCGCTCACCGGGCTCGCGCCGCTGCGCCTGGCCCACGCGGGCCCGCTGCCGCTGGCGGCGGGGGTCGCCGGCTCCTTCGTCCTCGCCTTCGCGCTGGGGGTCGTCTTCAAGATCGCCACCGGCGGCTGGAGCCGGGACGCCGAGCTGGCCCACCCGCGCGAGGCCCTGCACCGCAACCCACTGATCGGCCTCGCCTTCGGCCTGACCGGCGGGGTGGCCGCGTTCCTGGTGTTCATCATGAACACCGGTGTGGTGGAGTCGCTGGTGTGCGCGCTGGTCGGCGGGGTGACGTTCGGGCTGGCCTTCGGCGCGGTCGCGTGGGCCCGCACGATGATCGGTCTGGCCGTGGCGGCCGTGCGGCGGCTGCTGCCGCTGCGGTTGTGGGCCTTCCTGGACTGGGCCTGCGAGGCCCGGCTGCTGCGGGTCAGCGGCGCGACGTACCAGTTCCGGCACCGCGAGCTGCAGGACTTCCTGACACCGCCCGACGGCGGCGGATGAGCTCACCCCTTCAGGAGCCTGACCTCGTACGGGTCGACGACGAATTAGCCGTCATGGGCGGTGCACTCGCCGGGCGGCTCGGTGAACGTGGAGATCCTGGGGATGGGCGGCTTCAGAACGGGTGGGAAGTTCGAGCCGCCCGCCTCGATCAACGTACCCTCGAAAACCCGCCCGGCCTGGGGCATCTCGACGCCCCGCCGGCCGTCGCCGGCCCGGACCGGCTTCGTGCCCTCGGGCCACAGCGGAACCAGCGTCCTGTCCTGCCTGCGGATAGTCGACTCACGGGGACGACCCCCTTCCGGCGGGAGTTGGCCGGACCGTACCGCAAGATCTGTCGTTCGCCGCTGCTATAGATGAGGCCGGCAGCTGATCTCCACTGATCTCGACGACAGAAGGATGGCCGATGGCATCGGTGACGTTTCGCGACGAGTCCGCGACCGGGCGGGCGTTGGAGGAGTTCTCCGTGCCCGGCCTGCCGCAGTGGATCTCGGCCAGGGAGCTGGTGCGGCTGCGCGTGCGCGAGGAGGTGGCCCGGCACAACGCCGCCCCCAAGGCGCTCTTCCGTGGGCTGGTCAAGCCGACCGACGCCGAGGTCGAGCTGAACGGCTACCGGTTACGCACCGCGCGACGGCTCGACTGGGAGAAGCAGGCCGACGCCGCCGAGGCCGCGTTCGCCCGCAACGGGTTCCTGCTGCTGGTCGGCGACCGGCAGATCGAGGACCTGGACATGCGGATCGACCTGGCCGCCGACCCCGTCGTGTCGTTCGTCAAGCTCGTCCCGCTGGTCGGTGGCTGACGTGAGCGTGCTGTCCCCTCTCGCGCAGCGCCTGCTCCACCTGATCTCCGCCACCGCGAGCGATCCCACGTACTGGCCGGAGGTCTCCCGCCTGAGCGCCGGCTTCGCCGGGCTGGGCAGCGGAGCGACCGTGGCCACCGCCCCGCACGCGCTCGACGGGCCGGCCAGGGAGCGGCTGGTCGAGCCGGCTCGCGAAGTGGCCGGATTCCTGCTGGACGAGGACAGAAGACACGCGTACGGCCGGTACCCCGTGCTGGTGGCGGCCGGGCTGGCGGGCCTGGACGCCGACGTGCGCGCCGTCCTGGCCGAGGGGCTCGGGCCGATCGCGGTCACCGAGATGGACCTGCTGCTCGGCTGGGACGTGGAGCTCCGGGCGCTGTTCTGTGAGGCGGAACGTTTCGCCGAGCCGGTGCCCGACCCGGCCGAGTGGCTCGCCGGGCTGCCCGGATACGTGGGCTTCGCCCGTACCGTGCTGGAGATGGCACGCGACCGCGTCGCGGCGATTCATGCGGGCGAGATCCCGTACCGGGCGGAGAAGGCGTTCGACTACAGCGAGAAGCGGGTGCTCGGCAGGGCGGTGCGGGTGGCGCTCCTCCGCGACGAGACCTGGCTGCCCGAGCTGCTGGACGAGCTCGTACGCGGCATCGCGGTGGCCCCCACCCCGGCCAAGACGCTGCCCTCGCAGGGGCTGCTGTTCGAGATCGCCCGCGCGGCGGAGCAGTTTCCGACGCCCGAGGCGATCTCCGCGCTGCGCACCGCCCGCCGCATCACCCGGCACAGCGGGGTGCCGATGCAGCTCGACCGTACGTTCAAGCGCATGGAGCCGGCCCTGGCCGGGCGGCTGGAGGTGGCGTTCCGGATCCCCGACGGGCGCGTGCGCCAGGAGCTCGGCGAGCACACGGCGGTGATCTCGATCGACGACGGGGTCGAGCTGTCGTGGCGGCACGGCGACAAGAAGCTCAAATCGGTCCCGGCGGCGGTCCGGCGGGAGTACCCCGACGAGGTCAAGCGGCTGCGCGAGCTGGCCAAGCTGACCCAGCAGCAGCAGGTGACCCTGGGCCGGGCGCTGGAGGCCGGCTACACCGGCGGCACGGCGGCCCCGTACCGGCGGCTCGAAGGCCATCCGGTCGCCGAGCGGCTGATCTGGGAGTTCGAGGTCTCCCCCGGCGTGTGGCGCGCCGAGCTGGGGCTGAACGTGCCCGACCTGCCGGTGCGGCTGTGGCATCCGGCCCGCGCGTCCGTGGAGGAGGTGCGCGGCTGGCGGGAGCTGGTGCAGGGCAAGGAGCTGCGGCAGCCGTTCAAGCAGGCCTTCCGCGAGATCTACCTGCTCACCCCCGCGGAGGAGGTGGCCGGCGAGTGGTCCAGCCGCTTCGAGGGGCACGTGGTGCACTATCGGCGGCTGCGGGCGCTGTTCAAGGACCGGGGCTGGCAGTCCAGGTTCCAGGGCCATTGGGAGGACGACTCCGAGGCGCACCGCGTCATGGCGGGCGGCGGGTGGCGGGCGTCGCTGGAGCACTACCTGAACGACGGCGACCACGCCGAGATCGGCCGCGCCCGCTTCCAGCGGCTGATCGGCGGGGTCTGGCATGGCGCGCCGCTGACGGAGGTGCCTTCCCTGGTGTTCAGCGAGGCCATGCGCGACATCGACCTGTTCGTGGCCGTCGCCTCGATCGCGACCGACCCGGAGTGGATCGGCCAGGGGTCGGACCGGCTGCGCGACTACTGGCAGCGCGGCCCGTTCGCGCCGCTGCCGCCCTCCGGGGAGGTGCGCAGGGACGCGCTGTCCCGCCTGATCGGCCGCACGGCCATCGCCGACCGGTGCACCCTGACCGATCGGTATCTGGTGGTACGGGGGGATCTGCGCACGTACAAGATCCACCTGGGGTCGGCGAACATCCTGATGGAGCCCAACGACGCCTACCTGTGCATCGTCTCCGCCCGCGGCCCCCAGGCGGGGCTGTTCCTGCCGTTCGAGGAGGACGGGCGGCTGGCGCTCATCCTCAGCAAGGCGTTCCTGCTGGCCAACGACACCACCATCACCGACCCCTCCATCACCCGCCAGCTCCAGAAGTGATCACCCGGACGGAGCGGGCTCGTTAGCCTGGTGCGATGGGATGGGATCTGGGGGAGCTTGTCACCAGGTACGACGTACCGGGCGCGCAGGTCGCCGTGCTGGCCGGCGGGGAGATCCACGACGAGGCCGCGGGTGTGCTGAGTTTGCACACCCGGGTCGAGGCCACGACCGACTCGGTGTTCAAGATCGGCTCGATCACCAAGATCTGGACGGCCACGCTGATCCAGCAACTGGCCGACGACGGCTTGCTGGATCTCGACCGTCCCGTTCGCGACCACCTGCCCGGCTTCCGGCTGAGCGATCCGGCCGCCACCGCGTCACTGACCGCCCGTCACCTGCTCACCCACACCGACGGTGTCGACGGCAACCACTTCACCGACACCGGCCGCAACGACGACGCGATCGAGAGGTTCGTCGCCACCCTCGCCGAGGAAGAGCATCTCCTCCCGCCTGACACCGTCTTCTCCTACTCCAACAGCGGGTACGTGATCCTCGGCCGGCTGGTGGAGGTGTTACGCGGCAAACCCTTCCACGACGTGCTCCGCGAACGTCTGGTGACACCGCTGGGCCTGCGCACCGCCGCCCTCGACACCTACGAGGCGATCCTGCACCGCGCCGCCGTCGGCCACGTCCACACCCGCCAACAGGTCGTGCCCACCAAGACGTGGGCGGTCTCCTCCTACTCCGCCCCCAGCGGCTCCCATTTCGCGATCAGCGCACGCGACCTGCTGGAGTTCGTCCGCCTGCACCTCACCGACCCCGCGCTGGCCGCACTGCGCGCACCCCAGGTCGAAGCCGTTCCGGACTTCGGCGGGGGCGTCATCGGCTGGGGGCTCGGCTGGATGCGCTACCGGGACGGCGTCGTCGGTCACACTGGCGTCTCCAAAGGGCAGAAGGCATTCCTTCGCGTCGTCCCGTCGGCGGGGGTGGCGGTGGCCGTACTGACCAACAGCACGGGCGGCGAGCCGCTGGCGTACGAGATCTTCGACGCGGTGCTCAAGGACCTCGCCGGCGTCGAGACCGCGCCACAGCCCGTGCCGCCCTTGAACCCGATCGGGATCGACACGGACCGGATGTGCGGCACCTACCGCTCCACGCTGTACGACTTCACCCTCACCTGCGAGCAAGACCGCGCGTTGCTCGTCTATCGCCCACGCAACGGCATCGCCGAATCCTTGCTCGGCGGGCCCGAGAAGCGGGTCGAGGTCGTCCGGCTCAACGACAGCTCGATCATCGCCACCGAGCCGAGACCCGCGGGCCACCAGGTCTTCTCTCTGGTCGGCTCCGATGGACACGGCCGCGCCCGGTTCCTGCACAACGGCGCCGCCGCCTACCGGATCTCCTGAACGGCCGAAGGTCGCTGCGGTCATGTCAGTCCGGTCTGGGCATCCGGCTGGGCGCGATCTTCGAGGAAGGCTCGGGTGGCTGGGTCCGGGGTGAGGGTGGATGCTCGGGTGTAGGACGCGGCTGCTTCCCGGTGGTGGCCGAGGCGGGTGAGGAGGTCGGCGCGGGCCGCGTGGTAGGGCTGGAAACGTTCGCGTTCGACGGGCAAGGAATCCAGGAGTGACAGGCCCGTTTCTGGTGAGTGGGTGCGGCCGATGACGACGGCGTGGGCCACTCGGCTGCCCAGGCTGGGTGCGATCGCCACCAGGGCGGTGTAGAGGGTGCACAGGGCATCGTCGTCGGTGGTGCCGGTGCGGGCGCGGTCGCAGTGGACGGACTGGATGGCGGCCTCCAGTTGGAAGCGGCCGGGTGCCTGGCCGGGGCGGGTGGCTCTGCGGAGGTAGGACTCTCCCTCGGCGATGAGGTGGTGGTCCCATTTGTCGGGGTTCTGGTCGTGGAGTGGGAGGTAGTGGTCGCCGGGGGGTGTGGCGCGGGCCGAGGCCAGGGTGAGCAGGGCGGCCAGGGCCCAGGCTTCGGATTCGTCGCCTAGCAGGGTCGCGGTTGTGACGGCCAGGTATCGGGCCTCGCCGGCCAGCGAGGACGCTTCGCCTCGGTCGGGGAAGGCCAGTGCGTAGCAGCCGTACACCGCCTCAAGGACGGGCGGCAGGCGCTCGGGCATCGCCTGGCGGCCGGGGACGACGAAGGGGATCTTGGCGTCCCTGATTCGGCGCTTGGCTCGTACCAGGCGTTGCGACATCGCGCCGGCGGGCGTGGCGAAGGCGCGTGCGATCTGGGCGGAGTCGAAGCCGAGGACCGCCTGCAACATCAGCGGGGTGCGGATGTCGGCGGCGATGGCCGGGTGGGCGCAGACGAACAGCAGGGCCAGGCGGCGGTCCGGGATCCGGTCCGCGTCCAGGTCCAGGTCCGGGTTGAGGCCCGGGTTGAGGTCCGGGTCGGTCGATGGCTGGACGGTTGCTGCCTCCAGGGGCTGGGTGCGGCGGTGGGCGGCGGATTTCCACAGGTCCCGCTGCCGGTTGCGGGCGACCGTCAGCAGCCAGCCGTCGGGATTGTCCGGTACGCCGTCGCGTGGCCACGTGGTCAGGGCCTGTTCGAAGGCGTGTGCCAGGGTGTCCTCGGCCAGTTCGACGTCACCGGTCGGTGCGGCCAGCAGGGCGAGCAGGCGGCCGTACGATGTCCGGGCCGCGCGCTCGGCGGCATACGCGGCGATCTCCTCACCGGTCATGTCGGCTCATCGGTCATTCCGTCTTGCCGATCAGGGTGGCGCCGTCCGAGGCGTGGCCGTTCCCGTACGTCATGACGACGGGACCCACGTGCCGGACTCGATGTGGACGGCGCCGGGGCGGATCTCGACGGTGCCCCACGACAGCGGCGGGGCCTGGCGGGCCCACTCAAGGGCGGCGTCCAGGTCCGGGACGTCGATGACGATCACGCCCCCGAGCTGCTCCTTCGTGTCGGCGAACGGGCCGTCCTGGATCCGCGGCTCCCCGTCCACCAGCGTGAGCGTGGTCGAGTTGGACGACGGCTGCAGCACCTGGCCGCTCACCAGGATCTCGGCCTGCTCCAGCGTGGCGGCGTAGGCGGCCATCGCCCGCATGCCCTCGGCGACCGCCTCGGCCCCGATCGACTCCTCGGTCGCCTCTCCGTAATGGAACAGCAGCATGTAACGCATGTCCGTATCCTTCCTCGTCAGTTGGCCCGGTAGCGGGCGATCAGCACGCCGGTCGTGGTGGTGACCGGCTCCTGGAGCGTCAGGTCCGTACGTTCTCCCGCGCCGAACAGCCGCGTGCCCGAGCCGAGCATGATCGGGTGGACGAGCAGGACGTACTCCTCGACCAGGCCCGCCGCGTGCAGTGAGCGGACCAGCTCGCCGCTGCCGAGCACCCTGATGACGCCGTCCGTCCGGTCCTTGAGCTGTGCGACGGTGTCGGTCGCCTCCCCCGTCAGGAGGGTGGAGTTGGGGTGGGCGAGTGCGGTGCCGGGCCGGCGGGAGGTGACGTACTCGGGCGCGTTCACCAGTGTGTCGGTGAACGGGTTCGGGACGATCAGGTGACCCTGGATGACGCCGTCCAGGCTGAGGTTCGCCAGAACGCTGATCGTGCCCATCTTCTCTCCTCGTGATCGTGCCGGCCACGGGAGCGGCCGGCACAGTGATGACGAGGTCGGGACGGGCGAACAGACAGTGAGAGGTCAGCCGAGCCAGGTCGCGAGCTGGGACATGGCGCTGGAGGACCAGCCGAGCTTGAGGTGGTTGAGCGGGAGGGTCGCCGTGGCGGCGCGGTTGGTGATGCCGTCGGCGGCGGTGCAGCTCGCCACGAAGACGGCGCCGTCGGACGGGCCCGTGTGCTCGTTGTGCAGCAGGGCCATGTCCGGCATGTTGCCGCAGAGCTGGTAGACCGGCACGCTCGACGCCGTGCCCGCGTTGATGAGGGGCTGGACGAGGGAGCCCCGGTCGATGGCCCACTGGATGCCGCGACCGGCGGTGTAGAAGCCGGTGCCGCCGTAGTAGGTGGTGTACCAGTCCTGCTCGGCGGCGGGCAGCGGGTAGACGTCGTCCCAGCGGTAGAGCATGTCGTCGGAGCCGGGGTAGGCGTTGCCCTCGTAGCTCAGCTCGGGGTGGTTGCGCCACAGTGCGTAGCAGACCATCTGGGAGTGGGGCGCGGGCGCGTTCAGCGTGCCGCCGCATTCAGGAAATATCGCGAAATCGTGGGTCCAGCCGTGCCGGTAGCCCCAGTCGAACCCCTTGTTCGGCCCGCCGACGAGGATCAGCTTCCTGACGTCGCCCGCGTACGCCGTCCCCCAGGACTTGCGCAGCGACGAGACGTACATGCGCGCGTTGAACGCCCCCTTCGACCAGCCGATCACGTCCACCTGCGCGGCCCCGGTCTTCGCCCGGATCCTGGCGACGGCGTCGTGGATCTGCTCGGCCCAGTAGTGGCCGTCGCCCGTGATGTGCGGGAAGCCGATCGCGAAGACCTTGTAGCCCCGGCCGTTGAGGTACTGCATGAGCCCGGTGGTGGGGCAGCTGGCCTGGCCGCAGCCGTACGCGCCGCTCGCGTTGGGGTTGGCCCAGGCCAGGTCGGCGGTCTGGTTGGCGCCGTGCACGAGCAGCACGGGCGTGGTCTTGGTGCCCGTCTGCCAGCCCGGCGCGTGGTAGAGCAGGAAACGCGAGGAGTGCGGACGGGCGACGTCGCCGAACAGCCGCCTGGTCTGTCCCTTCTGGTCGCCTCGTCCGTCGGATGGGTAGGTCTCGGTCTGGAACCCGGTGGAATTGTCCTTGTAGCGCTCGACGAGCGCCCAGCCGTTCTCCAGGCCCGAGGTGTAGGTGGCCTCCAGCGTCACCGACCCCGTCGCGGTCGCCGCCGCGGGTGTCGTGACCAGCACACCGGCCGCTAACGCGAGGGCCGCGACCAGCTGTGTGAACGAACGCCGTCCCATCAGACCTCCCATGAAGCCGAAGTTGAGCCATGCTCACCCGGCCCCAGGAACCGGTCAATGTGAGCCGGACCCATAGCCCGGTGTCGGCCGGCGCCCCAAGCGATCCTCAGCGGCCGCTGAGCGCCTCCTCCGTGGTGCCGGTGATGGCGTACGCGCGTTCGGGGCGGACCGAGCCGGTGGCGACGTCGATGCCGTAAACCTGCACCCGGACCCGCTTGAACCCGATCTTCCGCACCATCCGCAGCGTGGCGTCGCCGGTCCAGACGAGCTCGACGGCTGTGTCGGCCTCCGTGAGCTTGTTCTCCGTGGAGTCCCGCCGCACCTTCCGGCCCGAGGCCGGCAGTGGGTACGTGGCGGTGATCAGCTCGCTCTCCAGGTCGTACAGGGCGATCTTGGGGGTGGGGCCGATGACGTAGACGGCCACGGTGTGCCCGTCGGCGTGCAGGGCGGCGGTGGTGGCGTTGTCGCCGATGAGCCGGGGTGGGCCCTGACGTAGGCCAGGCGGCGGCCGTCACCGCTGACCGCGACCGCGCCCGCCCACCGGCCCACCCGCTGAGCGCGTGGCGCCTGCCGTCGGTCGTCCGATACCACCACGGACCACACCATTCGGCGTTGCGCGCGTCCTTGGCGCAGTCGGAGACGGCGGCGTACCGGATCGGGGCGGCTGCCTCGGCGGCGGGAACGGCCGCGCGAGCGCCACCGGAAACGGCCGCGTGAGCGCCGTTGGGGGCGGCCGCGAGAGCCGAGCAGAGGGCGGGTGCCGCGCAGAGGATCTTCATACGGGCTCGGACCCCGCGTCGCCGCACAAGGTTGATCGCGGTCCGACAACGGCCCCTAACCGGCGCGAACGGTCAGGTCGCCCCAGTGGGCCGGCCAGGCGACGCGCCGGTCGATCGTCCAGGCGAGCAGGTGGGAGAGGTCGTCTTCCCGGCCGGGCGGGACGATCACGGTGCCGTCCTCGAAGGCGGCGGCCCAGGTGTCGGCATCCACGGCGAGTGTTGCTTCGGGTGTGGAGTCCTCGCCGTCCAGTTCGTCCGGGCGGGGTGCGTCGGGTTCGTGGTCGAAGGCGAAGTCTCCGATGATCTCTCCGGTCGCGGCGCGGACGAAACGCAGCGATTCCCCGCCCACCATCACGAGCACGTCGTCCGGCGTCCATTCGAGGCCGAAGAGCGGCAGCTGCTCGCCGGTCTCGCGATAGAGGCCGTCGATGACGCGCAGGCGTTCCGGCCGCCCGCCCAGCTCCCAGAGCTCGACGCGGCCCGCGTCGGCGACGAGTGCGGCGCGGCGGCCGTCAGGCGACCAGGCCCAGGGCAGCGGGTCCCAGCCGCGCGGATGGGCAGGGTGTACGCGGATGTCCAGGTCGTGCCGGCGTTCGCCGGTCGTCCCATCGAAGATCGTGACCCGGTCGGACGTGACGAAGGCGAGGCGGTCGTCCGGTCCCCAGCGTAGGAACTCGGCCTCGTCGGGGGTGGGATGCTCGGACAGCGTGCGGCCGGTGGCGGCGTCGGCGATGATCAGCTTGCCGTCACGCTGGTAGGCGAGCAGGCGCTCGCCGAGGCTCCATTCGGGCGGATCTCCGTTGTGGTCGGCTCCCGTCTCCAGGATCCAGTCAACCTTGCGTTCTTCGGCGTCGAGGCAGACGAGCCAGCCGTCGCGCAGCTCGCCGTGGATGCGGCGGCCGTCGCGCGACCAGTGGATGCGTCTGAGCAGGAGTTCGGGTTCCTCGCCCCAGTCGTCCTCGTAGCCGCCGGGCAGGGGGCCGGTGAACTCCAGCGGCTCTGGGCCGAGCTCCTCGCCGTCCGGCGGTCCCGACACCTCTCCCTGCTCCATCGACACGATGACCTGCCACATGAAGGGGGACCCGCCGCCGTAGACGAGCGCGCGCCTGCCGTCAGGCGCCAGCGCCATCCCGGCCGGTCTGCCGCCGCCGAAGAAGAACGCCTGGGCGATCGGCTCGCGGTCGGCGCCGAACGGGTCCCACACGCCGGTCGCGTTGGTGTTGAACTCCAGCGCGATGCGGGCGCCGTCCGCGGACCACTGCAGGCTGCGCGTGTAGTCGGGGAAGCCGACGCCGCCCGCGATGCCGTCGATGGCGTTGACACAGCGGCCGACGGGGACCTCGAAGACCTGCAGGACGCCGCCGTCGTCGTAGTCTTCTCCGGTGCCGCTGCCGATGGCGAGATAGCGGCCGCACGGGCTGAGCGCGTAACCGTTCACCTCGCCGTGGTGCACGTCGGGATGGCGCAGCACGGCGCCCGCCGCGCGGACGCGGGCGGTCGCGAAGCGGTGCGCCTCGGTGAGGCCGTGGGCGCGTTCGAGCTCGGCGAGGGCGTCACGCAGGGGCGCGGTGTCGCGCGCGGGATCGTAACGGGACCAGTCGGCGGCCCGCAGAACGGCGAGCGCGGCGGCGGGGCCGCCCGCCGGATCCAGGGAGTCGATCATGCCAGCCGACGATAACGGGGAGCTCCGACAATCGCGCGAGGTCGAGCGGTCAGTGCGGCGGACGAATAGGATCAACCGCGTGGATCTGCACGAAACCGCAGCCCGGCTCGGGGTGCCCGTCAAGGACGTCGAGCGGGTGCACCGGCTCGCCGGCGACCGGCCGTCGGCGCCGTTGCCCGCCAAGGCCGATGCGCCCGCGCTGCTCGACCGGCTCGCGGTGCTGCCGGACGACGCCGCCGAGGTCATGGAGGGCTGGCCCGATCCCGGCTCGCCGCTGTGGACGCCCGAGCTGCGCTGGCTGCTCGACCGTTCGATCGCGCTCGTCCGGGCCGACGTCGGCGGTCATGAGTGGCTGTCTCCAGGCCCGTCGCTGCCGCGTGAGCGGGGGCCCGCCTGGCGGCACCTCTACGTGTACGCGTACCTGGCCCTGGTCGACGTCGCCATGGGATACCACCGTGACCACGGCATCACCGAGGACGTGTCGTGGGCGAGCCTCGCGGATCTCGGCCGCAACCTCGCGGTCGACCGGCGCATGCGCCGCGAGGGCTGGCCGGTGATGCAGAGCTGGCTGACCCTGCACTCGCGCGGCACCATCTACGAGCTGGGCCGGCTGCAACACCAGCACAACGACGCGGCCATCGAGCTGCACATCCCCGAGTCGGGGCCGATGACGCCCGAGGCGGTGGACGCCTCGCTCGACGAGGCGCGCGCCTTCTTCCCGCGCCACTTCCCCGACGTGCGTTACACCGCGTTCTCCTGCGGCTCGTGGCTGCTCGATCCGCAGTTGCTGGAGTACCTGCCGGCGGACTCCAACATCGTCAGGTTCCAGCGCAGGTTCGAGCTGGAGCCGTACGAGGAGCAGGAGGGGCAGGAGGCCGACGTCGAGGTGCTGCGGTTCGTGTTCCGCACGCTGACCACGCCACTCGACGAGCTGCCGCGCCGTACGGTGCTCCAGCGTGCGATCGTCGATCACCTGAAGGCGGGCCGCCACTGGCGCATCCGCCGCGGCAACATCCCCCTATAGACGGTCATCGGTTCGTGAGGCGGCGCAGCAGGATCTCGGCGGGCCCGCGGTGGCCCGCCCGGCGCATCAGGTCGGCCAGCAGGACCGACGCGCCCCAGACCGCGACCGCGACGCCGAAGGTGGCGGGAAGGCTCAGGTCGCCGCTCAGGTCGAGCGTGAACGGGTAGAACAGCGCCACCCACACCACCGACTGGAAGAGGTAGAAGGTCAGCGACCGCTGCCCGAGCGCCGACAGCGCCAGCGTGACGGGCCCGCGGTCGCCGCCGATCCGGTACGCGACGAGCCCGACCAGCGCGGCCAGGCCGATGCCGCCGGCGTAGCCGGTCAGGTCGTGCGCGAAGGCGGCGAGCCAGACCACGGGGGCGGAGGTGACCGGCCAGGCCCCGGCCAGCATCAGCGCGGCGGGGATCCGGGCGCAGACGGCGACGCCCAGGCAGATCAGCGCGACGCGGCGGAGCAGCGGCAGGTGCCGCTCCGGCTCGTCGAGGATCCGGCGCCGGGCGGCCCAGAGGCCGGCCAGCATGCCCGGCACGACCATGATCGTGGACAGCGCGGTCTCGACCGGCCAGGTCGGGACGGCGGCGACCAGGTGCCGGGCCAGGGTCGGCTCCATGTACGCGGTCAGCGTGGGCGGCGTGCCGGCCGCCGTCGCGATCAGCGCGTTCGCGCTCTGCCAGGTCAGCAGCAGGGTCGCGGGGAGCAGGGTCGCGCCGGCCGTCCACAGCAGCACCGAGTCCTTGGCTCGGACGATCGGCGCGAGGGCGAGCAGCGTCAGCCCGTACACCGCGACGATGTCGATCGGCACCAGGACGACGGTGTTCGCGAACCCGATGACGGTCAGCCAGAAGCCCCTGCGTCGCAGCAGCCCCCTGAACGAGGTCCACTCGGTCTGCCGTCTGGCCAGTTGCCCCAGCCCGTAGCCGAACAGGAAGACGAACATCGCCCGCGCCTGGTTGTCCGCGACCAGCGACTTGACGAACTTGGCGGCGCCGTTCAGCCAGGCGGGCCCGGCGTCCCAGTCGGCGACGAGGGCCGGCGCGTGCGCCAGCGCGATGAGCAGCAGCATGAAGCCGCGGGCGAGATCCGGTGCCAGTGACCGGGTGGTCACGTTCATGGTGGCGGTCATGGGTGTCCTTCCAGGGAGGAGGCCACCCACGATGTCCGCGACACCTGACGGCGACCTGACAGACCGCCCGCGCGGCCGTCAGGTCAGGCGGCCCAGCGCCTCCTGCCTGGGCAGTTCCGCGCCGCGCCGGTAGGCCGCGCGGTACTCCCGCTCGCCGAGGCGCACGGTGAGGTCGGACACCAGCGCGCGCAGCTCCGGCTCACCCTGGTCGAACACGCCGCGAATGGCCTGGCTCGTCCCGAGGCGGGGCGCCGCGCCGGCCGGGTCGCCGTCCAGCAGGAGCAGCCGGGCCAACTGCTCGGCCGCCGAGGCCGGGTCCCGTGCGGCGAAAG
>NZ_BAAAMU010000198.1:0-13753 GCF_039529435.1 Nonomuraea maheshkhaliensis | reverse complement strand
GTCTGCCGGCCGCGCGGGCAGTAGACGCCCATGCAGTTCGGCCCGAGCAGGCGCGCGCCCGCACCGCGCCGCCGCCCGACTACCGCACCGACGCCGCCGACTTCGCCGCCTGGCTGCGCGAGCGCGGCCGGATGGCCGGCGCCGAGCAGCCCGCCGCCGAGCCTCCCGCGCCCCGGCGCTGGTGGTCCAGGATCCGCGGCCTAAGCTGATCGTAGCAAGCGCTTGGGAGGCGGCATGCGGATCGTCAACATGGGCCGATGGCCTCTGACCGAGGCGGACGAGCACCGGCACGAGCCCGGCGGCGAGCCGCTGTGGAACGAGTCCTGGTACTACGACTTCGTCTCCGAGGACGGCGAGGTGGCCGGATACGTCCGGCTCGGCCTTTATCCCCACTGGAAGCGCGCCTGGTACTGGGCCTGCCTCGTGACCGCCGGCGGCCTCGTCACCCGTATCGACCACGAGGCCCCGCTGCCCGCCGGCGACCTCACGGTGACGGGCCAGGACTACACGGCCACCCACACCACGACCCACCCCTTCGGGCCGGCAAGGATCGGCCTGACCTCGGACGAGTTGACGTTCGACCTGGAGTGGCGCCCGGCGGCGGGCGTCTACGGCTACGCCGTCACCCCCCGCTACGAGATCCCCTGCCAGGTCACCGGCACCATCGGCGGTGTCCCCTTCCACGGTCACGGCGAGCGCGACCACAGCTGGGGCGTGCGTGACTGGTGGTCGCTGTCGTGGCTGTGGAGCAGCGCCCGCCTGGAGGACGGCACCTACCTGCACGGCATGCGGGCCAACCTGGGCCAGGAGCTGCCCTGGCCGGCCTTCCTGGCCCGTGACGGCGGCCTGGAGCACGTCGAGGGCTTCTCGGCGGCGACCACGTTCGACGGTGACCGGCCCGTCGAGACGGTGCTGGCCTTCCCGGGCAACGCCACGACCGTGCGCCCGATCGCCTTCGCCTCCGTGACGCTGACCTCCCCCGAGGGCGAGGTGGCCGAGTTCCCCCGGGCGATGTGCGCGTACGAGACCGAGGACGGGCGTACCGGCTACGGCTGGACGGAGTGGCACCAGCCGCCCGGCTGGCGGGAACACGTGTGGAAACCACGGTGAGAGCGCCGGTTTAGGGGGCTTTCGGGCGGAAACAGGGACTGCGTGGGAGGACTACGTTGTGTTGACGGCTCGTTTCTGAGCGTCACGCCCGTCGCGTGCACCGACAGCGTCGGCACGCCGTACGAGATCACCCTGGAGCTCCACCGCGACGGCACGCCGTACGGGAGCGTGGGCGAGCGCTGCGGCTGGCTGCTGAGCCGGTTGGCGCGCGGCGTCGACGAGGCCCGCAGGGGCGGCGGGGCGGCCAGGCGATGGTCCGACCCCGACGACCGCTTTCCCGGCGAGGAGCCCGACAGCGAGCTGTTCTCCTTCCGCTACCGCACGAGGGCCGGCCTGGTGGGCGGCGGAGAGTTGCGCTGCCAGCTCCGGACCATCCCCATGTGGCAGCCGGGCTCGGGCGCGTGGCGGCTGACCAGGAGGGCGTTCGTGGAGGCGTGGGGCACCACGGGCGTGGGCATGCGGGCGGTGCTGACCTCGTCGGAGCTGTCGGCGTTCGTGGGCGAGCTGGTGAATGAGGCGGAAGGGTGTCTGGAAGGTAGAGATATTGCGAGGAATCCGGTAGAAGGAGCAGGCACGGACGATTCGCGGTGATAATTGCCTGTTGAGGCAAGCGCCCAAAGGGCACAGCACCGCTGGGGAGGCACTCCGTGGGCCTGCGCGATCTGGTCTACCGGCTGTACGAACGCCGGCTGGAGGCCAAGCTGTCGAAGGACAGCGTCCCCCGGCATGTCGGGGTCATCATCGACGGCAACCGCCGCTGGGCGCGCGCCATGGGCATGCGCGACGTGGCGTCGGGCCACCGCAAGGGCGCCGACAAGATCTCCGAGCTGCTCGGCTGGTGCCGGGAGAGCGGCGTCGAGGTCGTCACCGTCTGGATGTTGTCCAACGACAACCTCAACCGGCCGCGGGAAGAGCTGGAGCCCCTGCTGCGCATCATCGAGGACGTGACACAGGAGCTCGTGGCGGAAGGCTGGCGCATCAGCCCCGTCGGCGCGCTCGATCTGCTCCCGGACCGCACGGCTAATGTCCTAAAAAATGCAAAAGAAGCGTCATCACACCGTCCAGGCCTGATTGTGAACGTTGCAGTTGGGTATGGAGGAAGACGTGAGATTGCCGATGCGGTGCGCTCACTGCTCCAGGAGCACGCGAGCAAGGGAGCGAGCATCGAGGACCTCGTCGAGGTACTCGATGTCGAGCACATCGCGGAGCATCTCTACACTCGCGGCCAGCCCGACCCGGATCTCCTCATCCGGACGTCGGGCGAGCAACGTCTGTCCGGCTTCATGCTCTGGCAGAGCGCTCACTCTGAGTTCTACTTCCACGAGGCTTACTGGCCGGACTTCCGCAGGGTCGACTTCCTGCGGGCGTTGCGTGATTACGCTGCGAGGCACCGGCGTTACGGTTCCTGACGCGACATTCGGGTATCCAGGACGTAACGTTGGAAGTGTCCGATCACAGGTCGGACATTTCGGAGAGGTCCCGCCTTTGCACCAACATCTGCCGAGGGGGGCCGGACTCCGGCACCGACGGCAGTTCGCGGTCGGGGACGCGGGTCCGGTCCGATTCCCACCTCGTCTGCAGGGTGCCCGCACCAAGGGGCACCCGGGGGAGAACGTGTGGCAGTGTCCTCGAGCAACCCTACTCTCCAGTCGGCCAAGCGCACGTACGTACTCGACACCTCGGTTCTGCTAGCCGACCCGGCGGCGATGACCAGGTTCGCCGAGCACGACGTGGTCCTTCCGATCGTGGTCATCACGGAGCTGGAAGGCAAGCGGCACCATCCTGAGCTCGGCTACTTCGCGCGGAAGGCTCTGCGCTACCTAGACGAGCTGAGGGTCCAGTACGGCAGGCTGGACGAGGCCATGCCGACCGGGGACGGCACCATCAGGGTCGAGCTCAATCACAGCGATCCGTCCATCCTGCCCGCGGGCTTCCGCCTGGGCGACAACGACACCCGCATCCTCACGGTGGCCCGCTCGCTGGCCAGCGAGGGCTGCGATGTCGTCCTGGTGTCGAAAGACCTGCCGATGCGCGTCAAGGCGGCCTCGATCGGCCTGGCGGCCGAGGAATACCGCGCCGAGCTGGTCAGCGAGTCCGGCTGGACGGGGATGGCCGAGGTCCAGGTGACCACCGACGACGTGGAGACGCTCTTCGACCAGGGCACCGCCGACCTGGAAGAGGCCAGGGAGCTGCCCACCCACACCGGCCTGCGGCTGCTGTCGGCCAAGGGCTCGGCGCTCGGGCGGGTGCAGCCCGACAAGTCCGTCAGGCTCGTCCGCGGCGACCGCGAGGTCTTCGGCCTGCACGGTCGCTCCGCCGAGCAGCGCATCGCGCTCGACCTGCTGATGGACCCGGAGATCGGCATCGTCTCGCTCGGCGGGCGGGCCGGCACCGGCAAGTCGGCGCTGGCGCTCTGCGCGGGCCTGGAGGCGGTCCTGGAACGCCGCCAGCACCGCAAGGTGATCGTGTTCCGGCCCCTCTACGCCGTCGGCGGCCAGGAGCTCGGCTACCTGCCCGGCACCGAGGGCGAGAAGATGGGCCCGTGGGCCCAGGCCGTCTACGACACGCTCGGCGCGGTCACCTCGCCCGAGGTGATCGAGGAGGTGCTTGATCGGGGCATGCTGGAGGTGCTCCCGCTCACGCACATCCGGGGCCGGTCGCTGCACGACGCGTTCGTGATCGTGGACGAGGCCCAGTCGCTGGAGCGCGGGGTGCTCCTGACCGTGCTGAGCCGGATCGGCGCCAACTCGCGGGTCGTGCTCACCCACGACGTGGCCCAGCGCGACAACCTGCGGGTCGGCCGGCACGACGGCGTGGTCGCGGTGGTGGAGAAGCTCAAGGGCCATCCGCTGTTCGCCCACGTCACCCTGACCAGGTCCGAGCGCTCGCCCATCGCCGCGCTGGTGACCGAGATGCTGGAAGACATCACGATGTAACTACTTCAGCTCACCGCAGGTGAACCGCCCCTCCGACATGGGGGGGCGGTTCTTGTTCTCCCGGACGATCCGCACCATCTCGAACGCCGCGTCCTGCTGCGCGGTGCAGACGATCTGCGCCTTGCCGAGCTGCGACAGCGTGCCCTCGCCGCTGATGTAGACGGTCAGCGTCGAGGTGCGGGGGAGCTGGATCTCGTCGCGCTGGGGCGGATCGACCGAGTCCTTGGCCCGCAGGTACGTGAATCCGCGCAGCGCGGTGTCCCGGTTCTCCATCGGTCGCGAGGAGGCGGCGAAGAGGGCCCCGAGCAGGCTGGCCACGGTGTCGTCGTCCACGTCCGCCGGCTCCTTGGCCAGCTCGCCGTCCTTGATCAGGAAGAACGTCTTGGACGGGGGCGGGATCTTGGTCGTGGGGGCGTCGCCCCTGTCCTGCACGTCGGTGGGCGTGATGCCGCAGCCCGCGGCGGGGATCAGGCAGGCCAGCAGGACGGCGGCCACGAGGGCTCGGAGGGGCTTCGTGCGGGCTCGGACGGGCCGCGTGCGGGCTCGGATGGGGTTCATGTGTGGGGGAGCCAGACCGTGAAGAGGGTTCCTGGGTTCTGGGCGCGTACGGAGATCGTGCCTCCGTGCAGCAGCACGTTGGCCCTGGCGATGGCGAGGCCCAGTCCGCTGCCCTGGCTGCGGGCCCGGCCCGCGCCGGCCTTGAAGAAGCGGTCGAAGACGTGGGCCAGCGCCTCGCGCGGGATGCCATTGCCGTGGTCGCGCACCTTCACCTCCAGGCCGTTCTCCGTGGCGCGGGCGCTGACCGTCACCGGCGGCTCGCCGTGCTTGAGCGCGTTGCCGACGAGGTTGGCCACGATGACGTCGAACCTGCTCGGGTCGAGGTTGGCGGTCAGCCCCTGTGAGGCGTTCACCTCGACCTTCTCGCGCCAGCCGCGTACGTCCAGGCAGTCCTCGATGCTGTCGGCCACGTTCACCGGTTCGAGGTTGAGCGTGGCGGTGCCGGCGTCGAAGCGGCTGATCTCGATGAGGTGCTCGACCAGCTCGCGCAGCCGCTCGATCTCCCTGAGCACCAACCGGACCGCCTCGGCGGGCGCCTCGGGCAGGTGGTCGGCCTCGTCGGAGAGCATGTCGGCCACGGCCGTCATGGCGGTCAGCGGCGTGCGCAGCTCGTGGGAGACGTCGGCGACGAACCTGCGTGACATAGCCTCCAGCGAGCGCAGCTCCGACACGCTCAGCTCCAGCGCCGCCGCCGCGTCGTTGAACCTGGCGGTCAGGCCGGCCAGCTCGTCCTGGCCGTGCACGGGCAGCCGGGTGTCCAGCCTGCCCTGGCCGAGCGCCTCGGCCGCCGCGCTGAGCCGCCGTACCGGCAGCAGCACCTGCCTGGCCGACAGCAGCGCCACGACCAGCGCGATCAGCACGATGACCGCGCCCGTCTGGGCCAGCGTGGTGCGCAGGGTGGCGAGCTGGCGCTCGTCGTCCGCCAGGGGGAAGAAGACGAAGGCCCGCAGCCCGGTCGCCTCGGGCACGCCGCCGCTGTCGCGGTAGACCTCGGCGCCGACGATCAGATACAGCTCGTTCCTGATGATCTTGCGTTGGGTGACGAGGCTCTGCTTGGCCCGCCCGTGCAGCTCGTTGGGCACGTCGCTCATCGACATGGGGCCGTCGGCGGCGATGAGGCTGCGATATTCGACCAGCACGCTGCGGCCCGGCCCGCGCAGCGCGTGGGCGACGCTGTCGAGCTCCTTCGACGTCGGCGCGACCTCTCCCGGCCGCAGCTTGCCGATCGGGAAGGAGATGCTGCTGAGCTCCCTGTTCACCAGGTCGAGCGAGGTGGTCTCGGCCCTGGTGACCAGCGCCTCCTTGGCCAGCTCGTAGCCGATCGTGGCGACCAGGAACGAGGCGGCCACGGCGACGAGCGTGAACGTGATGACGAGGCGGGCGCGCAGCCCCGTGGGCAGCGGGATCACGGGGGGCTGAACCGGTAGCCGAACCCGCGCACGGTGTGGATGAAGACGGGCGCGGCCGGCCTGGGCTCGATCTTGGCGCGGATGCGCTGCACGCAGGCGTCCACCAGGCGCGAATCGGCGATGTGCGTGTGGTCCCAGACCACGCGCAGCAGGTAGCGGCGGTTGAGCACCTGGCCGGGATGGCGGACGAGCTCCAGCAGCAGCCGCAGCTCGGTCGGCGTCAGGTGGATCTCCTTGCCGGCCAGCGTGACCTTGAGCGCGCCCCGGTCGATCACGAGGTCGCCGAAGGTGATGCGGTCGGAGGAGGCGGACTCGGCCCGGCGCAGCACGGCGCGGATGCGGGCGTCCAGGACCCGGGGCTCGACCGGCTTGACCACGTAGTCGTCGGCGCCGGCCTCCAGGCCCACCACGACGTCGAGGTCGTCGCCCCTGGCCGTGAGCAGGATGACCGGGAGCTGGTCGAGCTTGCGTACGCGGCGGCAGACCTCGACCCCGTCGATGCCAGGCAGCATGACGTCGAGGATCGCGATCTCGGGGCGGCGGGACCTGATGTGGTCGAGCGCCTCCTCGCCCGTCGCGTACGACGTGACGGAGTGCCCCTGCCTGGTCAGCGCCAGCTCTAGAGCCGTACGGACCGAGGGGTCGTCTTCTACAAGGAGAATGCCAGCCACGCGCACATTATTATTCCATGTCTGGATTATCCGAGTTGTGTCACCAAACTGTGACATGGTGTGGATCAGATCCCAAAGTAGTCAGGGCACGCTGTAACCGGCTTCCCTTCTGCTACGGGCGCCTGAGGGGGAGCCGCGCTTATGTGATGAAAGTCACATTTTTCGGGATTTATAGAGCTAACCAGCCGGTTGGTGAAATTTTCGCCAAGCGATTCCCGCGTTTCGGTTGCGGACCACCCCCCACCTCACGGCAAGCTCATGCATCGTGAGCCCCGGTCCGCAGTTGAGTGAGCGCCGCCCCCCGAAGGAAGACCTTCCCCCGGCGCGCCGGCGTTCGCGTGCGACGCCCAAGCGCGTCATCATCGGTGTCCTGTCGGTGGCCATCGTCCTCGGCGGCGGCGGGTTCGTCGCCTACCACGCCGTCCAGAACGCCAAGAACCCGCCGCAGCAGCCCGTCTTCTCGATGGAGGACCTGGGCAAGATCGCCAGCGGCGACCTCTACGCGCCCGACCCCAAGAGCGACCTGCTCAAGGCCGAGGCCGAGCAGGCTTACCGCGCCGACAAGCTGAAGAAGGACCGCGCGGGCGGGGGCGGCTCGGGCAAGGACCTCGACTGGGTGATCCCCAAGCAGGCGCCGGCCGGCGACGGCTTCCCGCCGGCGAACTTCCCGCCGGGCAGCGACCCGTCGCCGGGCAGCAACAAGGCCACCGCGAAGTCGATGCTGGCGAGCTTCGGGTTCGGCGCCGACCAGTGGGGCTGCCTGGAGCGGCTCTGGCACAAGGAGAGCGGCTGGAACGAGCGGGCCATGAACCGCTACTCCGGCGCGTACGGCATCCCGCAGTCCCTGCCCGGCAGCAAGATGGCCAGCGCGGGCTCCGACTGGCAGACCAACGCCGCCACCCAGATCAAGTGGGGCCTCGGCTACATCAAGGGCCGCTACGGCACTCCCTGCGGCGCGTGGGGCCACTCCCAGTCCGTGGGCTGGTACTAGGAGCACCGGAGTACGCCCGGCCCGCTCCTGGGTCCACGGATCTGCAGGAGCGGGTCAACTTTGCATCTCCAATCGGCAAGCCGCCACGCCCGATCCTGTATACGGGCGCACGCTGGCCGCATGGGTGTGAAGGTCAGTGTGATCGTCAATGTCCACAATCCGGGTGACACCGCCGACGCGTGCATCCGCTCCATGCTGGAGCAGACGCTGCCCGCGGACGAATACGAAGTGATCGTCGTGGACGACGGGTCCACGGACGGCATCGCCGAGCGCCTGGACACCATCGCCACGGTCCGCGACAACGTACGCGTGCTGCACCTGCCGTACACGGGATCGCCGTCGCGCGGCCGCAACGTCGGCGCGGCGGCGGCCACCGGCGAGTACGTCTACTTCCTCGACCCCGGCGACCGCCTGGAACGCGACGCGCTCGCGCACATGTACGAGCGCGCCGTCGAGACGGACGCCGACGTGCTCGTCGGCCGGCTCATCCGCGACTACGGGCCGCCGATGACGGCCTTCGAGCGCAGCACGGCCCGCGCCGACATCCTGCGCGACCGGCTGCTCACGCTGCTCCTCCCGCAGCAGCTCTACCGCCGCGCCTTCCTGGAGGAGCACGAGCTGGGCTTCTCCGTGCCCGGCGGCCGGCTCGGCGAGCAGGCGTTCGTGCTGCGCGCCTACCTCCACGCCAAGGTCATCGCCGTCCTGGCGGAGCACGTCTGCTGTCACCTCGGGGAGCGCCCGCCCGCCGAGGAGGAGCCCCGGGCGATCGTGAGAGAGCTGAGCGCGCTGCTCGACGACATCGACGCCTTCGTCGGCGAGGGCCGCCAGCGCGACCGTATGTACGCCTACTGGCTCCGCTACGCCATCCTGCGCCCGCTGGTGACCAGCAAGTTCGCCGAGTCATCCGTGGACAGGGGCGTGCACTTCCGCGTCGTGCAGGACCTCATGGTCCGGCGCTTCCCCGAACGGCTCGACCGCCACCTCCCGGTCCAGTTGCGCGTGGTGGCCGCGTACGCCCGCGCAGGCCGCCTCGACCAGATCGTGCTCATGGCGAACGCGACCAGGCGGGCCGGCCTGCGCGCCGACCTCACCGAGGTGCGCTGGGACGCCCACGTGCTCGTGCTCGGCCTGACCGTGGAGGTCATGACCGGCGACGGCGCGCCCGACAGGTACCGCGTGGACGGTGACCGCCTGCACTGGATCCCGCCGCGCGCGCTGGACACCAAGAAGCTGCCGCAGGACGTCACCGACATCACCGACGCCGTCGAACGGGCCCGCGTCGAGCTCTACGTACGCCACACCGAGACCGGCATCGTGCACTTCCTGCCGCTGGAGCAGCACGTCGAGCGCGTCCAGGACGGCCGCCGCCGGGTCCGCGTCCGGATCAAGGGCGAGACCAGGCTGGACATCACCAGCGCCGCGCTGGGCGAGCCGCTGCGGCCCGGCCAGTGGGAGGTGCACGTACGGATGTTCAGCGGGGCCAACCAGGCCAGGAGCCGCGTCAGCCGCCCCGAGGGGCCGCTCAACTGCCTGGGCGTGCTGGCCCAGCGGCCCAGGATGCGGCTGGTGGTGCCGTGCTGGAGCGACAACGGCGAGCTGGGTCTGGCCATCGAGCCGCGCTCGTTCTCCGAGTCGATCGCGCTCGTGTCGCCTGGCGTGATGGTCAAGCAGCTCGACAAGCACCTCTACGTCGTGCTGCCGGTGCCGTACGTGCCGCCGAGCGGCGGCCCCGCGCTGGAGCTGGTGCTGCGCGGCACCGGCAGGCGGGGGCGCGAGGTGAGCGCGCCCGCGCTGGTCGAGGCCGGGGTGCCGGGCAGGATCGCGGGCCAGCTCGTGGCCAAGGTGCCGGTCAAACGGATCATGCCCGGCGTCGAGCACCTCGGCCCCGGCGGCTGGCTGTCCTCGTTGCGCTCGTCCGAGGGCGAGTTCGGGCTGCGGTTCGCGCTGGAGATGCGCAGGGGCAGGGTCGGCGTGCGCCCGGCCGCCGCCGTGGACCCCGAGCGCCGCTCGCCCATGGGCCGGGACACCGCGCTGCACCGGCTCGGCCGGCGGCTGCCCGGCGCGCGCCACCTCGGCCGGTGGGCACGCGCTGGCCGGCACCGCTACCTCACGGACTGACCGGTGCTCTTCACCGCCGGGTCCAGCCCTCCAGCTCCTCGAAGGCGCTCCTGAAGGCGGGCAACATCGGGGTGAGCCGGTCGGGGTAGAGATCGACCAGGCTGTCCAGATGGTTGCCGCCCTCGACGCGGTGATACCGGAAGGGCCGGTGCGGGCCGACCATCTTCGCGTAGACGTCGGAGTCGCGCGAGATCGGCAGCAGCGTGTCCAGCGTGCCGTGGATCGTGATCAGCGGCTTGGTGATCCGGCCGGTCAGCGCGATCTTCGCCATGGCCGCGTACGGCCTGCGCCGGTCGTAGTCGTAGTCGGCCGCCGCGCCCTGGTAGGACGGGTCCAGCTCCTTCTGGTAGAGCTGCTGGGTGAGCTCCCAGTAGTACTGCTGGTGGAACGGCCACAGGAACTCCGAGCCCGCCGCGAACCCGGCCGCCCGCACCCCGGCCTCGTCCGGATACGCCTTCAGCGCGGGCGGCAGGAAGTTCAGCAGGTTGTCGCCCTTGACCCGCCAGAGCGTGCCCTCCCAGTCCACGCCGCCGTCGTAGAGGTGGCCCCGGTTCTCCAGTTGCCAGCGCACCAGGTAGCCGCCGTTGGAGATGCCCGCGGCGTAGGTGCGGGCGGGCTTCCTGCCGTAGTGCTGCCTGACCACGGCCTTGGCGGCCACGGTGAGCTCGGTGACGCGCTCGTTCCACTCGGCGATGGCGTCGCCGGGGCGGCGGCCGTCCTCGTGGAAGTCCACGCCCACGTTGCCCTTGTCGGTGGTGGCGAAGGCGTACCCCTTGGCCAGCACCCAGTCGGAGATCGTGTAGTCGTTGGCGTACTGCTCCCTGTTGCCCGGGGTGCCGCCGACGACCAGGCCGCCGTTCCACTGCCGCGGCAGCCTGATGACGAACTGGGAGTCGTGGTTCCAGCCGTGCGTGGTGTTGCCGTGGGAGGTGTCGGGGAAGTAGCCGTCGATCTGGACCCCGGGCACGCCGGTCGGGTTGACCGTGGCGGCCGAGTGCAGGCCCGCCCAGTCCGCCGGGTCGGTGTGGCCGGTCTTGCTGGTGCCTGCCGTGGTCAGGTCGTCGAGCACGGCGATCTCGGTGTGCTCGGCGCCCGGCACGGTCAGCTGATGGTGGCCCGGCGGCGTCAGTAAGCTCGCCACGAGCGTGAGCGCGACCAGCATCTACGCCTCCCTCAGGTGCTCGGTCAGCAGGCGTACGAAGTCCTCGGGCCGCTCCAGGTGCGGGCTGTGGCCGCAGTCGTCCAGCACCGCTTCCCGGTAGGGCCCGTACCGCTCCAGCGCCGCCCGCGTCTGCCCCACCATGGGCTGGGCCGGCGTGCCGGGGGAGCCGGGCACGACGCCGAGCGCGCCGAGGTGGGCCAGGTCGAACAGCGACGTGTCCGAGACGATCACGTCGTCGGCGCCCCTGATCCACAGGACGGGCGGCTTCGGCTCGATCTCGTGCAGGTCGTCCACGCGGAAGCGGGTGGGGCCGAGGGCGTTCAGCACGCCGCCCTTGCCGGGGGCCACGCCCGGCCAGGCGTCGGAGCTGGCGGCGTCGCCGGGGTAGTGGGCCTCGCCCACCCGGGTGGTGAGCATCGAGCGTACGTAGAAGTCCTCGTCGGGGACCGCGTTCTTCACGTACGCGGAACGGAAGACGTTTCTCGGCGACGTGGGGGACTCGTCCGACAGGTCGCCCGCCTTGAGCCGGGCCACGAAGTCGGGGTTGGCCGCCCCGGCGCCCGCCCCCGCGCCGTCAGGATGCGTCAGCCGGCCGCTGAGGTCCTCCGTGCCGCCGAAACCGTAGGGGGAGACGGGGTTGACCAGGGTCACGCTCCTGACGAGCGCAGGACGGTCGCGCAGGGCCTGGAGGACGACGCCTCCGCCCATGCTCCATCCCACCAGGTGCACCCGGTCGAGATCGAGCGCGGCGAGCAGTTCGAGCACGTCGTCGGAGTAGTCGCGCAGCCCGCGGGTGGCGTCGACCGGCGCGGGGTCGGTGTCGCCGAAGCCGCGCAGGTCCACCGCGAGCGGCCGGTAGCCCTCGGGCAGCGCGGCCATGGTGTCGCGCCAGAAGGCGCCAGAGGAGACGTTGCCGTGCACGAAGAGCACGGGCTCGCCGGTGGTCCTGCCCTCGACGGTCAGGACGTTCTGGGTGAGCCTCGACGTGGTGATCTTCATCGCGCGTTGATCCTTTCCGCCAGGTCGCTGCCCCGCGTCTCGCGGGCGGCGTAGACGGCGGCCAGGGTGAGCAGCGCCGCCAGACCAAGGTAGACCGAGATGGGGACACTGCTCCCGTACGCCTGCAGCAGCGCCACCGCGATGATCGGGGCCAGCGCGCCCGCCACGATCGCCGACAGCTGCGCGCCGATGGAGACGCCGGTGTAGCGGGTCCTGGTGCCGAACAACTCGGAGAAGAACGCCGCCTGCGGGCCGTACATCATGCCGTGGAAGAGCAGGCCGACGGTGACGGCCAGGGTGATCGCGAGGAAGCTGCCCGTGTCCACGAGCGGGAAGAACGCGAAGATCCACACGCCGATGCCGGCGGCGCCCGACAGGTAGATCGGGCGCCGGCCGAACCGGTCGGACAGCGCGCCCCACATCGGGATCGTGACGAAGTGGATGGCCGAGGAGATCAGCACCGCGTTCAGCACGGTGGAGTTGTCGATGCCGGTCTGCTTGGCGTAGGTGATGACGAAGACGGTCAGCAGGTAGAAGGAGATGTTCTCGGCCAGGCGCGCGCCGATCGCGATGACCACGTCCTTGGCGTGGTGCTTGAGCACCCCGACGATCGGGGCCCGCTCCTCGGGCGGCGCCTGCTGGAACACCGGCGACTCGGTGATCGTCAGCCGGATCCACAGCCCGATCAGCACCAGCACGCCCGACAGCAGGAACGGCACCCGCCAGCCCCACGACAGGAACGCCTCGTCCGACTGCCAGGCGGCCAGCGCCGCCAGCACGCCGGTGGCCAGCAGGTTCCCACCGGGGGCGCCCGCCTGCGGCCAGGAGGCCCAGAAGCCGCGCCGCGCCGTGTCGCCGTGCTCGGAGACGATCAGCACCGCGCCGCCCCACTCGCCGCCGAGCGCGAAGCCCTGCACGAGCCGCAGCGCCGTCAGCACCAGCGCCGCGGACGGCCCCAGCGTCTCGTACGTCGGCAGGCAGCCGATCAGGAACGTCGCCGCACCCATCGTCAGCAGGCTGACGACCAGCAGCGTCTTGCGGCCGATCCGGTCGCCGAAGTGGCCGAAGACCAGGCCGCCCAGGGGCCGGGCGACGAAGCCGACCGCGTAGGTGAGGAACGCCAGCAGCGTGCCGGTCAGCGGGTCGGACTCGGGGAAGAAGAGCTTGTTGAACACGAGGGCGGCTGCCGAGCCGTACAGGAAGAAGTCGTACCACTCGATGGTGGTGCCGATCAGGCTCGCGGCGACGATCTTCTTGATGGAAGTGGCCATGCCGGTCACCGTAGGTTGTGACCGGTGTCACTCATATGGTTTCCGGACCCACACTCTTGCGTGTCGATGTGTGGCCGAGCCGGTGCAGGCGGAGCGCGAGCTGGATCTCCAGCGTCCGTTCCGGCTCCAGCCAGCCGTCACCCAGCAGTCTCCCGACGCGGTCGAGCCGCTGCGTGACGGTGTTGACGTGGATGTGCAGCGCCTCGGCCGCCCGCGATGGCGAGCCGCCAGCGCCGAGGTAGGCCGCCAGCGTGCCGGCCAGCGCCGTGCCCCTGCGCGCGTCGTAGTCGATCACCGGGCCGATCACCCGGTCCACGAATCCGCGCACGTCGTGGCCGTCGCCCACCAGCAGCCCCACGAAGCCCAGCTCGGCCGCGCTCGCGCCGTCGCCGGCCCGCCCCAGCGCGATGAGCGCCTCCGCGCAGCGCCGCGCCTCCTGGTAGGCCGTGGCCACGTTCCGTACGCGCGAATCGCCCTGCTCGTCCCGCGCGCGCGAGTCGCCCGCCGCGCCCCGCGACGGCTCGGCAG
>NZ_BAAAMU010000197.1:0-13776 GCF_039529435.1 Nonomuraea maheshkhaliensis | reverse complement strand
CCTGCCGCTACTGCGGCGGCGCGCTGCCGCCGGGCAAGCGCGCCGACGCGCTGGACTGCAGCGCCGATCACCGCACCCGGTATCACCGCGAGCGCGTTCCGGCCGAGACCGCCGCCGCCCGCGACGGCGGCGAGGTCCGGCTGGTGTCGGCATACGACCACCGTCATGCGAGGTCGTACGCGGACAGGCCGTCGAGCCGGGGGAGCGGGACGCGGATGCCCGCTGTTTGCCAAGGACCCGGCCCGCTTCTCCCCTGCCGCCCTCCCACGCCGCTCGCGACGACAGGGCCTCGCCCATGCTTCGGCCAGGCTTTGGCTGCTGGCGTGGCTAACGTTAGCGCCGGCTTCGCCGCTGCGGGATGCGTCCCCGGGGGGCGCCGCCGTGGAACTCGTGCACGACCGTCGTCCACCAGGGTTTCCCGGGTGGATGACGATCTGAGGCGTTCGTCAGCCGGTCTGGTCGACTGGCGCGGGGCGGCTCGGCTGGCGAGCACCTCCGCGAGCGGGATACCGGGAATCTCCGCACCGCGCTCGATCGCACGTCGGATGTTGTCTCGGTGTCCCGGAATCGCTGCCGGGCCGCGCGGTTTCGCCTGCTCGCGCAGACGATGATCCACCATGTGCGGGCGCATTCCTCGATGTCGCGTCAGTCGCCCGTAACACGGGCGCGTTCGACTGCCCGGGCCCCTACCGGGCGTGGCTCGGCGAGGTGTCGGCGGTGGTGCTCCAGTAGGTGCTGGCCGACTGCACGAGAGTGATCCGCGGCCTTTTCGCCAGGCGCACCATCTGCGATCGATGCATGGCAGCGCGATCCGTTAGCCTTCCCCGATGGCGAATACGTCAGGCTTTTGCCTCTCGCGCAACCCGCACCGGCTCGTCGAGTCACCGCAGGAGATGCCACCGGCCGGCGGGGCGCGCATGCATCACCTCTTGACACATCCTGTGTGGACATCAGAACTACACTGCGGCATCGTCTTCTCCGTGGCCCGGGCAGCGGTCTACTACTTCGACTTTTCCGGCTACCCGGCCGCAGCGTCCGCTTGGGAGACCGACGGACGAGATCCGCTCACAGTAGACCAGAGCGAGCGTGATGCCGTGCTGGGCAAGAGAATGCAGGTAATGAACGCATTCTGCCTGTTTCTTCATCACGCGCACCTGGCGGTGGAGGGTCAGTATGAGGCCCCGCAACGGCCGACCGCGGCGGATGTCATCCACGTCGACGCTCAGGGATCCGGCGGATGGGGCTGGAACGCGATGTCACGGGTCGTTGCCCTCAGCGCCGACGGTGATCAGCTCATGGTCCACCCCATCCCTATTCCGCTCTCCGTGATCAAGGAGGCGGTGCGGCTGCTGGACGAGACCCTGCAGGCCGAGCCCCAAGCCGTCGAGCTTGCATCCCTGATAGGCCGCGCGCTCACCTCTTCATCGGAAGGTGACTTCCCCGCCGCGGTCGTCATGGGCTGGTCAGCCTGCGAGTTCTTCATCCAGCGCAAATGGCGCCTCTACTACACCCAATCCTTGCAGAACCGCACCAACGCCCCGCCCGCAAGACGGGACAAGGAACTCCTGGACGGAAGGGACTTCACCGCCTCGGTCGTCACCCAAATCCTGCGGATCGCCAACCTGTTGAGCGAAGCGGAAGTCACGTCGCTGAACCAGGTCCGCAAGCAACGCAACAACTGGGCACACAGCATCACGACACCCACCCGCCAAGCCTCGGTTGACGTGGTGCAGCTAGCCGTCCAGATGTTCGGCGATGCCTACGGAGTGAACTTCACGGTGAACCCGAATCCAGGGCCCGACTACGCCTTCTGAGCTCGAGCTTCGGGAAGCACATGTGTCGGCGCAGAGCCCCGCGCACCCTCAGGAGAACAACCGGAGCAGGGGGCCCAAGGCATCTGAGCCATCTGAGGGCCAGCCGCCTGCGGGTCTGGTTGGTGACCTCCCCGGTCATCGGCCAGGCCCGACCGGGCGGGATCCGGGCGGCCTGGGCTGCACGCTTCGCGGCGCCGGGCGGACGTGCGCGTGACCGGGTCGTGAGCGAGCGCCGACGGATGATCATCTGGCCCTTGCCGACTGGGATCAAGGAAGGTGTCGCAGCGCCGCATCGTCATGGCTCCGCGTGGCCCGGAGATGGCCCTCTTTCACACTCCAGCCAGGTCTGGCTGCTGGCGTGGCTGAAATGGGCCCCGGTCCGCCTCTGTTCTTGCATGCCTTCCGGGGCACCGCCGTGAAGCTCTTGCACGGTTGTCTTCGCCAGGACGGTCAGCGGTGTTCGTCGGCCGGTTTGGGTGGTGGGGGCCGGGTGGCTTGGCCGGCGAGCACCTCCGCGAGCGGGACACCGGGAATCTCCTCACCGCGCTCGATCGTGCACCGTATGTCGTCGGCGGTGTCCCAGAATCGCTGCCGGTCGCCGCGTTCTGCCTGCTCGCGCAGCACCGAAGTGCGCGCACCACTCATCGCGGAGCATTCGGCGAACTCCGGGCGTGCACATCGAGCGGCTGGCCGTCCCCTGCGGGTCGCTGTTATGAAACTGGTCTTGACGCGGACCGTCGATCACCGCAGGGTTGGTGGAGATCCGCGTTCTGGAACGCTACAGGCAGGGCACGACCCCGCAGGGCGAGCATGAGCTGGCCCGTGATCCGTCGAGCGGGAGCAGCGTGATCGCCTCCTGGGCGGCCAGGCGGCAGCAGGGGGCGGGCAGGCGTCGCAAGCGGATACCGCCCGCGGTCCGATGAGGGGGGGCGAGGTGTTGGACCTGCCGCAGTCGCAACCAGCGGGCGCAGGACAACCGCCGCTGACGGTGCTCCCCCACACGCTCCGCATGCCCTCGATGCCGTCGCCGAAGCAGATGGTCTCCGCCCTGTACGGCCCGGACGAGTTCGAGGAGTTCGTCAAGGAGTGGATCCCGGCCCTCGGCTCGCGCTATGTCCTCGTCGAGCGGCACGGCGGGACGGGGGACCACGGCATCGACGTGGCCGGCTACCTCTCGCAGCAGAAGCTGGAGGGGGAATGGCACAACTACCAGTGCAAGCGGTACGCCTCGGCGCTCAGCTGGTCCACCGCGGTGGTAGAGATGCGCAAGATGTTCGTCTTCGCGCAGGCGGGGCACTTCACCCTGCCGCGCCGATACGTCTTCGTCGCGCCCAGATTCGCCCGCACCCTGCAGCAGACCCTCGCCAAGCCCACCGATGCCAGGAGCAAGTTCCTCACGGAGTGGGACAGCGCCACCGAGAAGTTCGTCACCGACCTGAGCGCGGAGCGGCGCCAGGCGGTCAAGGACCTGGCGGCGGCCACCGACTTCTCCATCTTCGAGTGCGCCGACCTTGATGAGGTTTTCGAACTGCACCGCACCACACCCCACTGGGCCGAGCGGTTCCCGCACGCTCCGCTGAGCCGCGGGCCCGACATGATCCAGCCACCCGCTCAGCACCGCGCCGACGAGGCGCGCTATGTCCGGCATCTCCTCGACGTCTACCGCGAGCGGTATCCCGGCCGGGTCACCGACCTGGAGCAGGTGAGCTCCGTCGAGGAGGCGGATGCCCACCTCAAGCGACAGCGGGTGGCCTTCTTCGCCGCGGAATCGCTGCGCGCCTTCGCCCGCGACTCGACCCTGCCCGAGTACTTCGACAGGCTCCAAGAGGACGTCTTCGACATCGTGGTGGAGGTCGCCGAACGCGCCTATCCCAACGGGTGGGAGCGGCATGCAGCCGTCGCGGAGGCTGCCGGGAGTGTGCAGGTGACCCCGACGATCCTGACGCCCTTCGTGCAGCCGCTGACCCGCAAGGGGATATGCCATCACCTCGCCAACGGCGACCGCCTGATCTGGTGCCGGGAGGAGGAGACGTGAATCCGCTCAACAGCCCGCTCGAGGTGGGCGTGCGCGCCCTGGTCCTGCTGGCCGAGAGCCACCCTGAACCGCTGGACCTTGCCCAGTTGGCCGTGCTGGACTACGTGTTGCTGCACAGCGGCGAGTTCGATGGCCCGCCGAGCCTGCACCCCGATCTGCCCGGGCGGGCGGGTGAACTCGGCAGGAAACGAGCCCTGCTGGAACAGGCGCTGCTGGTGTTGATCCGGGCCGGCCTGGCGGGGATCGTGGACCATCGGCAAGGGCTGATGTACGCGGCCACCGATCAAGGCCCGGCGTTCGTCGACGTGTTGGAGGCCCCGTACGTCGGTTCGTTGCGTGAGCGGGCCGAGTGGGTGATCCACCAGTACTTCCCGGGAGCCGATACGCGCGCCGTCACCCGCCAGATCGTGAACCGCGCGACGGCGGACGTCGCCCGCAGGGATGGCGTCCATGGGTGATCTGCGGCTGCTGCATCTCACCTATGCCGGGGTCGGCAAGCCCGACGCGAGCGTGGCGTTCGACCCGGCGCTGACCGTCATCTACGGCGCCTCCGATTCCGGCAAGTCGTTCATCGCCGAGTCCATCCAATACATGCTCGGCGGTGGCAAACTGGACCTCGTCGCCGAAGCCGACGGCTACAGCCAGATCTTGCTCGGGCTGCGGTTGCCGGACGGCGGCGCGCTGACTCTGCTTCGCGCGCTCGAGGGCAATTCCATCCGGATCTACCGCGAAGACGTGCGAACCCTGGTGACCCGGCCCCCGGACGCCGAGGTCAAAGCCGCACACACGGCGCGCAGCAAGCACAGTCTCTCCCTGCTGCTGCTGGCCGAACTGGGTCTGAGCGAGCTGCGCGTCCGCAAGAACGACGCCGGCGGAACGCGCGGCCTGGCGCTGAGCGACCTCGTCCATCTGTCCGTCGTCCCGGAAACGCGCATGGTCGCTCCACTGTCACCGGTGCTGCACTCCAGCGCCGCCAGCGGCAAGACCTCCGCGGCCGCTGTCATGCGGCTCATGCTCACCGGTGACGGCGATCCCGACATCGACACCGGCTTGAACGCCGGACAGCGCCGCGTCAACAAGGGAAAGATCACCCTGCTCGATCAGATCATCCTCGACCTGCATGCGAAGCTGAGCACGCATGAAAGCCCTACCGAGCTGCGCGCCCGCCATGCTCGCGTGCAGGCCTCCCTGGATGAGCATTCCTACGCACTGCAAGCGATCACCGCTCGGCACGGCAGCGCCGTCTCCGCGCGCATCGCTGCCGCCGGGGAACTGTCGGAGGTGGAAGGGCGCCTGGCCGAGGTCGGAGACCTGGTGTCGAGGTTTGTCTTGCTGGAAGCGCAGTACCGCTCCGACCTCGACCGCCTGGACATGGTCACCGAAGCAGGCAGCATCCTGGGCTACTTCCGCGTGGGGACGTGCGTGTTCTGCGGCGCGGCACCGGAACATCAAAACTCTGGACACCGTGAGCAGGAAAGCACCCAGCTTCACCTCGCCGTTCAAAACGAAGCCGCGAAGACCAGCGCGTTGCTCGCCGACCTCCTGCCCACCATCGAGGACCTGCGCGCACAGTTCGACGAGCTCAGCGCTCGCAGGAGCGTCCTCATCGAAGAGATGGCCCGCATCGATGAAGAACTCACGGCCGCGGATCAGATCATGGCGCCCACGCGGCAACGGATGGACGAATCCCTTCAAGCCCGGTCAGCCATCGAGCGGGCCCTGGACATTCACCAACGGATCGACGAACTGGAGGAGCGGCGCAGCACCCTGTACGGGCAAAGCGCCAGGGCCAGCACCCTTCCCACCCCCTACATTCCGAACCGCGTCCTGTCCGCCTTTGACGACACCCTGCGCCGGATGCTGCAGGCCTGGCGGGTTCCCGCGGTGGAGTACGCCGAATACGATCAACATGCGATGGACGTCCGGGCCGGTAAACGCTATCGCGCCAATCGCGGCAAAGGAGTCCGTTCGGTCCTGCACTCCGCCTTCACCCTGGCCCTGGCCCAATACTGCCGTGCCAACGGCAAGCCGCACCTCGGCTTCGTCGTTCTCGACTCCCCCGTCGTCACCTACCGGGGCCCGATCAGCGACTCGGCCGACCCGGCCGACCGTGACGTCCACATGACGTCGGATGTGGTGGACCACTTCTACCGTTTCCTGGCCGACTACCCGGGTCAGGCAGTCATCATCGAGAACGGGGATCCACCAGCTGAGGTGATCTCACGGGCGCGCACGTACAGGTTCGTCGGGGCGGGATCAGGCCGGCCTGGATTTTTCCCGAGTCCGGCCGCTGTCAGGCGGACGAGTCCGCCGACGGCGCGCTGAGCCGCTCGACGTCAGCGATCAGGTCACGAACCGCCTAGTACCGGCTCGCGATGCCGTGCGCTGTGCGCGTCTGCACGATACGGCTCACCATGTCGCCAGGATGTTCGTGCAGGATGCCGGGACGTTCACGGCGCTGCACGGGCCGGGCGAATCAGCTGTCGGCCAGCCTGAGACAGAGCCGCGTTCGGGATGAGGGTCATACTCCTCGGTAGAGAATCCTCCTGCACCGAGGGTGGCGTAGGCATACCCGGGAAATCGCCCTCCGTTCATGATCGTTCCTGGTGTGTCATCTTGGGCAGGCGAGCTGTCGCCATGGCGGCGAACGCCTTGCTGATCTGCCACGTCCGGCTGCGCACCGGAGGTGCAAGAACACAAGGAGGTTGTCATGCCCGGCGAACACCCCAAGCGGGAAGACCGGCACCTGGCAGTCCAGGCGGCCTTGGTCATCGCCAGGGTTGGGCTCTGGATCGTCTGGATCCTGTTCGACCCGCGTAACCCCGTTTAGGGGATGGGAGAGGCCTCCTGCCGGCCGCGGATTGAGGTCCAGCAGGTAGGAGGCCTCTTCTTTGTCACGTTAGGTGCCATGAAGCTCTTTCACGTTTGCGGGCGATCTTGAGTAGGAAGATTCCCCCTCCGAGAGGGGGGTGATCTCCCTCTGGTTGTCAGGGTCCTCTACCCCGAACGTGACATTGTTTCGTCTTGGGTCTGCCGCCGGTGCGGGCCGGCGCCGGCAGCAGACGCCTGGGGAACTGACGGCGGGGGCGGTCGTCACCCGCCGTCGTGGTGGCGGTCAGATCGGATGCTCTGCCTCAGGTGGCATGGCGGTGACCGCCTGGAGGGCAGCGCTCAGCGCGCGGGCCTGCGCCGGGGACCGGGAGGCGTCGCCGAGGCCGATGGTGGCGTCGGCGTGGTGCAGCTGCACCACGCCGTCCTGAAGGGTGACGGCATCGATGGTGCCGCCCGTCGACGTCGCCCAGCGCGGGCACGACCAGGCCGGTGGCTGCCTGAGCGGCGGCGAGCTGGCGGCGCAGGGGGCGCAGTTCGCGCTCGGCCATCTCCAGGCGGGTTTCGGCGGTGGCCCGGTCCAGGCGGGCTTGGTCGTGCTGGGTGCGGAGCCGGTCGCGTTCTTCGTCGAAGCGGCGCTGGGCCTCGGCGAGGGTGTCGCGGGCCGCGCGGGCCTCGGCGCGGGCCTGCTCGGCGGCGCTGCCGGTCTGCTCCAGCTGCTGGCAGGCAGTGGCCAGGTGCGCGCTGGTCTGTTCGAGGGTGTCGGCCAGCTGGCGGACCTTGGCGCCGGCCTGGTGCAGCTGGCGGTTGCGTTCGGCCAGGGCCGTGGCGCGTTCGGTGGCCAGGGCTTCCTGCTGGGCGCGCAGGGCCGCGTCGCGTTCGGCTTCGGCGCTGTGGCGTTCGGCGTGGGCCGCACGCATCGCGGTGCGGGTCTGTTCGGCGTCGGCTTCGGCCTGCTGCACGCGGGCCTCGGCCTGGCTCAGCTGGGCGGCGACGGCGTGCTCGACTTGCGCCAGGTGCTCGTCCAGGCGGCTCAGATCCTCGCGTTCGGCGGCCAGTTGGGCGGCGCGGGCGTCCAGTCGGGCGCGGATCTGACCGGCCTCGGCGGTGAAGGCGCTGACCGCGGTGTGCGTGGCCACCGCGGCGGGGGCGCTGTCGGCCGCCCGGCTGGCCTCGTTGCCGCACAGCTTGCAGATGGACTGGTCGACCGCCTACCGCAACAAGCACCTGACCGCGCTGCGCGGCGTGCTCAAGGAGGCCTGGAAACTCGGCCTGCTCAGCACCGACGACCACCAGCGGGCCGTCGCCCTGGCCCCGTTCGGCGGCCACCGCGAGCCGGCCGGTCAGCACGTCCCCGACACCGTCATCGGCGCCCTCATCGCCGCCTGCGATGCCGACCGCTCCCCCGCCGGCGCACCCGCCGGCGCCGGGCTGCGCGACGCGGCCATCATCGCCGTGCTGGACGCCTGCGGCCTGCGCCGCGCCGAACTCGTCAGCCTGCAGTACGCCGACTACGACCGGGCCCGGCGCCTGCTCACCGTCATCGGCAAGGGCGACAAACAGCGCCGCATCCCGGTCAACACCTTCGCCGCCCGCCGCCTGGAGGCCTGGCTCGCCCGCCGCGGCACCCACCTTGGTTCGCTGTTTCCCCGTCTGACCCGCGGCGGCACCCTCCGCACCACCCCCAACGGCCGCCCCTGGCAGATGCACCCCCAGGCGGTACGTGACATCCTCGCCAAACGCACCCAGCAGGCCGCCACCACGGCGGTACGGCCGCACGACCTGCGCCGCACCTTCATCTCCAACCTGCTGCCAGAGGCCGACGCGATCATGACCGCCCGCCTGGCCGGCCACGCCAGCCCCAGCACCACCCTCGGCTACGACGTGCGCCCCGACGAAGAGGCCCGCGACGCCGTCGAACGCCTCCGCACCCCCACCGTCGCGCCGCTCTTGTCCGAAACGTCTGCTGACGAGCGGTCTTCCGCCGTGCCATGTAGGCGCGCCAAGGCCGTTTCGGGGACGGAGTGAAGACCTCCGCAGGACCACCCTCGCGAAGGCGCCGCACGTGATGATCCACCAGGACCTTCGCCAGGGCGTCTATCAGCTGTGCAGTTCCGGCACCGCGGATGCCGTTCTAAGTGCGTCTCCATAATTGCTGCACGCAACGGAGGCGTTTGACCGTCAAGGCCGCCACCTGGTCCAACCGACTCAGACGGATTCTCACCGACTTTGAGCAGAATTACCCAAATGCCGATTATTATGCAGAGTCGGGCAGCGAGCGGTACTTTGACCTGTTGCTCGGGCGTATCGGCTTCGCAGCGGTGATCACAGGAAGAAAATTCTCGAACGGGCAGCGCACGTCCCCAACCCTAGTTAGAGTTCCGGCATGGGTAAGTTCCCCCGGATGACACTGCCAACCCAGTTGGTTTTGCGTGCCCTGCTCAACGAACCGGCACGGGAGATGTACGGGTTAGAGATCTGCGCTGCCGCTGGACTGCAGCCGGGCACTATCCACCCCATCCTCGCCCGCTTCGAGGACATTGGCTGGCTTGAAAGCTGTTTCGAGGATGTCGACCCTCGTGAGGTGGGCCGGCCCCGACGTCGCTACTACAGGCTTACCTCTAACGGTGTTGAGCAAGCTCGCCTTGCCGTGGCCCAGGCTCGAAGCAAAGTTCCCCAAACGGGTTCTTTCGGTCAGCCCCAGCACGTCGGTGAGCTGACATGACCGATGGCAACATCTCCCCTCGCTCTTACGACATCGCCTCCCTCGACGCCTACGTTGAAAAGGCCGAGAATGCGACAGACTACGCCTACGCACGCGAACTTGCGCGAGATCTGACGTACTACTCAGGCATTGCTGCCAATATAGAAATAGACCTATTCAGGGCGGCGAACAGTGCGCCGGAGGCGCTCAAGCAACTCCTGAGTCGGTCCATTCTGCTTGCTCGTGCCTTGCGGTGCACGGTGGAGAGGTCGCTACCGCTGGAGCTCAACACCGACCTTGCACTTTGCCTTGAAAGGGCTGCCTCGTTCGCGTACTTCGTGGCACAGTCGCTGAGCCTCGCCATGCGCAATGTTCCCCCGTTCCATCTTGGTGCAGGGCGAGATTCCGCACGGCGGATGAGCCGGAACCTCGAAGCCTCTTTGAGGTTAGTGCGCGCGCTCACGGCCGACGTAGATGCGTCCGCGAGGCTCGAGTGGTCACCATTGGCGGCGTTAGCACAACAATTGATCATGCTGCAGGCCCTCCTGCTGCCGGCCACATCCCGCAACCGCTACATGGAGGAACTGGAGGCGGAACTTTATTTCCTGACCAAGATTCACGCAGGCCGGTTCATCCCGCTAATATATGCATTCCGGCAATTCGGCAGAGTGGTCCAGTTGCGATTCGCTGTGAGGACTGGCATCTCTCCCATGCGTCGTATTTCTGTCTTTCTGCATTGGGTACTTTCCAGCAATCTTCGAACCTGGAGTGCCATCGGGCCTTTGCTTGCGTTCTCTTTCATCAACGTGTATACCCGGCAAGGGTGGGGCTCCACCGTGGTCGCTCTTCCAGCCATTGCCGCCTTCTACGCTGGAGTAAAGTGGATCCGGAATCGGTGGGACATCGAGACAAAACGCAAGTCTCCGCCGGAGTGATGAACCACTTGCCGTAGCGAAATGTCCTCAGGACCGCTGTGGCGTTGTCGAAGTCGCCGAGTCGCCACCACGCGAGTGCGAGACCGTGGCGCGCATGCAGGAAGAGACGATTCTCGATCCGTGGCCAGGGCTGGACGCCCGCGAAGCGGGACGGGAGGCTCAACTCGCCAACGGCGACCCCGGTTTGGTAGTAGCCCAAGGCCTCCCCGCTCGCGGCGGGGCGCTGGCGTTTGGTCGTGAGAGAGCTGCCGGTGACTGCGTCAGCGCGTTGGAGGGCTTCATTGCCGGAGTGCGCCCAGGCGTCGATGTCCCGGTAGTTCGCGGTGCGGATTCGCTTCGGGGCATCCGGTATGCGGCCTTGTCGCCGGTATGGCCGCGCTCGTCTAGGGCCAGGTCCAGCGGGACACCGCTGTCAGCCCCGGCGTACGGCTCCGGTATCCGCCAGGTCTCACGAACACCGGCGGCGGCGGGGCAATACGTAGGTGAGGAAACCCTGCAGGTAGACGGTCGGCTACCGCAGCAGTTCACCAACGGGTGCCCGATGAATAGCGGGAAGGACCTTGTCTTAAAGTAGCGCGACGAGTACCGGTTCGTGGTGAGCGACATGGTGCAGCGCCGCGGCCAGCACTTGGGCTGCGTGCCCATCGTCAACGGCCATCCCGAGGACCGCCACGAGGGCATCCTCAGTGTCCACCGCAGCTGCGCCGCCCTGGCTGATCCGGCGGATGGCAGTAACAGCAGCCATCACCTTGCTATGCAAGTCCGTCGAGAGGGGATGGGTCTGGATCTCCTCGTCGAAGTCGGCCCAGCCGTTCACTGCCGGTGAGCTCGCGCCCGGCCGCGGGAGAACCTTTGACAACCCCTGGGTCTGCGGCCGTGCATCGGTCTCCTTGAGAGGGCGTTTAGGTGTATTCTGCGCCAGTTCGCCCTGTTATGGCCGTCGAGCGATTCGTGTACTTCGCGAACTATCTATGCATGTGCGAGTCCAGGTGGGCTCTCCTCGATGTCCGTTTCGTGAGACGAGCCGCTCCCGATTCCGTCTGGCGTAGAGATGTCCTGGACACGCCATGTTCCGGCAGATGCCAGGCATGACGAGGGGCTGGACGTAGGGGTCGGGTATGAACCCGCGACGCCCGTACCGTTCCGACATCTCCGACGCCCGCTGGGCCTTAATCGAACCGACCCTCACCGCCTGGCGACAGGCCCGGCTCGACCGCCGTCCCACCGGCGCACCCGCGCCTACTGACCTGCGAGACATCTTCAAAGCGATCTTGTATCTGAACCGGACCGGCGTCGCCTGGGCCTACCTCCCGCACGACTTCCCACCCCACGGCACCGTCTACTCCTACTACGCCGCCTGGCGCGATGAGGGCATCTTCGCCCAGCTCAACTACGACCTCACTGGCCTGGCCCGCGTCAAGGAAGGACGCGACCCCGAACCCACCGCGGCCGTCATCGACACTCAAACGATCAAAACCTCCACCAACCCGCCGATCACCACACAGGGCACCGACGCCGCGAAGAAGATCGTCGGGCGCAAGCGGAGCGTAGCCACCGATGCCCTCGGCCTGCTCCTGGCCGTGGTCGTCTGCGCCGCCTCTGTCTCGGAGAACCAGGCCGGCATCCAGGTCCTCGACCAGGCCAAGGGCACCCACCCCGCTCTGGCTGTGACCTGGGTCGACACCGGTTTCAAGAACCAGTTCGCCGAACACGCCGCCACTCTCGGGGTCAACGCCGAGGTTGTCCATCGCGACCCCGAAACCCGTGGCTTCCACGTCCTCAAGCGACGCTGGGTAATCGAGCGCACCTTCGGCTGGCTCATGCTCCACCGCCGCCTGGCCCGCGACTACGAAACCCTGCCTGCCAGTTCCGAAGCCATGATCCACATCGCGATGATCGACAACGCCAGCAAGCGCATCACCGACGAATCCACCCCAACCTGGCGAGGGACGTACTAGGACGAACAGATACAAATCAAACGCCCTCTGAGGTGGGCGGCCATCTTGACGCACGCCTCACCCCACACGTCGTCGACGTAACGCTTATCGATGCGGGCGCGGATGATCTTCTTGTACGTGGACGACTTACGCTCCAAATCCTCCAAGATCTCCTCCACCCCCTTAACCCGCTTCACCATTTCGAACCCCAACGGGTTCTCCGCCGATTCGGCCACCTGTTTGTTCTCCGTTCTCTCTCCCGAGAGAGCTAGCGCCGCGCCCCCGATCTACGCTGACCGCGGACGCTCCTCACCCCCGCTAGCTCACGTCGTTCGACTGCCAAGCGGGGCAAAGTGTGAAGCGGCATGTGGAGAAGGCATGAACAGCCCGCATTCCGGGATCGGCCTGCGGCCAGCTGGAGTCAAGATCTGACGCGCGCGTGAACGGAGAAGGGCCTGGCTGGCCAGACGGAGCTTCCCGCGCGGTGTAAGGTTCGCGACCGCGGTCAGCGTCGGCGGGCGGCCGGGTCGCGGCTTTGCTGCCAGCGGGCCAGGGCCTCGGGGGAGACGCGGACGTACTTGGCCAGAGACGTGACGGAGGTGTGGCCGGAGTAGGCGAGCAGGGTGGAGGTGTTGGCACCGTCTTCGGCCGCGTGGGTGAGTGCGCTGTGACGCAACTGGTGCAGGGTGTGCGGCCCGCCGGGCAGGTCGGCGGTGGCCTGCTCGAACAGTTCGGCGGCGCGGCGGTAGGACAGCCGGGCCCGGCCGGAGCCGGGGTCGACGTCGGCCGGCGGCAGCGGGACGCGGGCGCGCCGGTCGGTGAGGAACACCGGGCCGGTGCGGCGGCCGTCCAGCAGGCGGGGCAGCAGCCGGGCGGTGGGCGTCTGCCAGACGATGACGTCGACCGCGCCGCCCTTGCGCTTGACCTTGGCGCGCCGGTTGCGCAGGTCGAGCTCGGCGACGTCGAGGGCGAGGACCTCCTCTGCGCGGGCCGCCGATTCGTACAGCAGCCGAAAGAGCGTCCGCTGGCGCAGCGGCAGGGTCGGCCGGGTGAGCAGGGCCTCGATGAGGGCGCGGTCGAGAGCCTTGGTGCGGTCGGGGGTGCGGGCGCGGCGGCGGATACGGCGGATCGGGTCGCCGGCGAGTCAGTCCTGGTCGTGCCACCAGGCGCAGGCGGAGCCGAGCGCGTCCAGCCGGGCGTTGAAGGTGGCCGCTGCCGCGCCGCCCCAGCGGCCGGCGAACCAGGCGGCGAGGCGGTCGGCGCCGACCTCGCCCTCCAGCGCGGTCAGCGGCGCGCCGACGCCGAGCTCGGCGGCCAGGGCGCGCAGGGCGATCGCGTACGCCCGCCGGGTGTTGGCGTTGCCGATCGTGGTCTCGAGGGCCTCGACGGCCGCCCCGACGGCGGGCGCGCCGGGGCAGAGGATGAGCCGGTGCACGGTCGCCATAACGGCCCCCAACAGCTATCGCAGATGGGTGTAGCTCTTTTGCAGTGACTTATTCGATCAGGCGCCGAGGGTGTATTC
>NZ_BAAAMU010000196.1:0-14035 GCF_039529435.1 Nonomuraea maheshkhaliensis | reverse complement strand
CGATGCGGCCGAAGACGAGGAGCTCGATGAGGGAGTTGCCGCCCAGGCGGTTGGCGCCGTGCAGGCCGCTGGCCGCCTCCCCGATCGCGTACAGGCCGTCGACGCCCGTGCCGTGGTCCTCAGGGCGTACCCAGACGCCGCCCATCGAGTAGTGCGCGGTCGGCGCGACCTCGATCGGCTTCTTGGTGATGTCGAGCATCTGCAGTTCCAGGAGCGTCTGGTAGACGCGAGGCAGCCGCGTCATGATCGTCTCGCGCGGCAGATGCGACACGTCCAGCCACACGCCGCCGTCCGGGGTGCCGCGACCTTCCTTGATCTCTGTGTATGCGGCCAGCGCGACCCGATCGCGCGTGGACAACTCCATCCGCTCCGAGTCATACCGCGACATGAACCGCTCGCCGAGCCGGTTGCGCAGGATCCCGCCCTCGCCCCGTGCCGCCTCGGAGACGAGCGTGCCCGCCGCGTTCTCCGGCGCGATGAGACCAGAGGGGTGGAACTGCACCAGCTCGGGGTCGCGGACGCGGCAGCCGGCCAGGACGGCCAGGCGGAAGGAGTCGCCGGTGTTCTCATCGCGCCGGGAGGAGGTGCGCCGCCAGACCCGGGTGTGGCCGCCCGCGGCCAGGATCACCGCATCGGCATGGATGACGTAGCGGCTGCCGTCGGTCAGGTCGAACCCGTACGCGCCGAAGACCGCGTTGTCGCGCACGAGAATCCGCGTGATGTACACCGTGTCGAGGACGCGGACGTCGAGCTGGGCCGCCCGGTTGATCAGCGTGCGCTGGATCTCGAGTCCGGTGTAGTCCCCCGCGTACGAGGTGCGCCGGAAGGTGTGGGCGCCGAAGAAGCGCTGGGAGATCCGCCCGTCCTGCTCGCGTGCGAACGGCATGCCGTACCGCACGAGGTCCTCGATGCCACGCGCGGCCCCCTCGGTGACGATGCGCACCGTCTCGGGGTTGGCCAGCAGGTAACTCTCCTTGAGAGTGTCGGCCGCGTGCTGCTGCCAGGTGTCCTCGGGGTCCATCGTGGCGAGGGCCGCGTTGATGCCGCCTGCCGCGAGCGAGGTGTGTGCGTCCGCCTTCGGCCGTTTGCCGACCGTGAGGATATCCACCCCGCGCTCGGCGAGTTCGATGGCCGCCCGCAGTCCGGCCCCTCCGGTCCCGATGACCAGGACGGACGTGGCGATTCTGTTCTCTGATGCGTACATGATGCTCCTTCAGCTACGTGCCGCCCGGATGGCGACGGCGACCAGCGCGACGCAAGCGGCCGCGATCAGCGCGACCACGGCGGCCACCCCGATCCACGGCGCTGCGAGCGGCGACAACGCGACGGCGCCGACGCACCCTGCCACGGCAGTGCGGGGAATGACGGAGTCCGAGCCGACCAGCGCGTGCACCGCCCGGAGCAGGATGAGATACACCCCGACCGGGATGGCGACCGCGTAGCCGATCGCGATCGGCGATGCCGCCACAGGACGCCCGCTCTGCTCCACCGCCAGCTCCAGGACGACCAGGCAGGCGAAGAACAGCAACTGGAGTGACGCTGGCATGAGGCCCGCCTCCACGAGAGCGAGCCTGAGCAACCAGCCCAACTCGACCAGACCTATGCCCGCGGCGTGGCGGAGCCCCGTACGGCGGCTCGCCGGGTCTTCGAACGCGGCCCTCAGCCATTGGGCGACAAGCCCGATCCTCATGATGAGGTAGCCCAGGGTGATGATCCCGTAGTCGGAGTGGCCGACCGCGGCGGGCACGCCGGCGGCGAGGACCAGCACCCCCGCCATCTGCACCATGGTCAGCAGCCGGTAGGGAACGTCGTCGGTGTCGTAGGACGAGGCGAACCAGGTGAAGTTCATCCACGCCCACCAGATGGCGAAGAACACCTGGAGGAACGGGACCAGCCCCGGTCAGGCCATGACCTTCAGCGATGGCGTGCGCGAACTGCGCCGTGATGGCCGCGACCGCGACCACGAAGGTGAGATCGAAGAGGAGCTCGTGCTGGCTCGACGCGCGATGCGCCTCGTCGACGGGCCGTGAGCTCATCCTGACCCGGATCCGGATGGTGGTCCTGGTTGAGGGCACGCTCACGCTCCTGTCGCTCTTGCGGCGTCCGGTTCGCCAAGAAAGACCGGACGGCGTCGCGATCTGTGACAGCTCGTCGCGGTGGTTGTCGCAAGCCAGGAGGCCGCTCCCCCTCTCCCCGTCACCGGACCGCTCGAACTGCCGCAGCGCCTCTGCGTACGCCTTCCTGGCCTCCTCTACCCGTCCCACACGCCACAAGACGAGGCCGAGCCTGGCCTGGGTGCGGCCCAGCGCCAGGCCGATCGGGTGCGCGCGCAGTGCTTGCATCGCCTGCTGGTAGGCCTCGATCGCCTCCTCCCAGCGCTCAAGCTCGGCGTAGGCGGCGCCGAGATGGTCCAAGGCGGTCCTCGATCCTGGCCAGGAAGCTCTGCTCGATCCTGCCGGGCAGCGTGTCGGCGTCAAGGACGCGGTACCCGCCCGCCATCCGGGTCACCGCCAGATCACGCGGCAGCTCCAGCAGGGCCAGCGGGTTTCCCCTGGTCTCGGCCACGAACCGGTCGCGGACGTGTTGATCGATCTGGACGTGTGTCACCGAGGTGAGCAGGACGTGCGCGTCTTCCGCCGTCAGGCCGGTGACCTCGAGCTCCGGCAGTCCGAGCAGTCCTGGGTCAGACAGCAGGCTCAGTACGGCCAGCGCGACCAGGAAGCGTTCGGGCGGCGCTTGGCGAAAGCCAGTTCCGTCTCTGACTCGACGCCGCATTTTGCACCAGTTGCACGCCTTCGAATACACCCAAGGCACGCGCCAGGCCAAGTGGTACGGTCTGCGTCTCACCAGCTGAGCCGGTAGATCATCGTCGCGGATGCCGTCCACGAGCTCGGATACGACACCATCGGGACTGAGGCGGTGTTCCATGTCCGGCCGGGCGTGCGGACGGCACGAGATCGGTGCGGGGCCATGTGCCGCCCCGTGTGGCTTGTGGCGGGTTGACATAGCTGGTTCCCCGCGACGCGCCTCGCCACGACGCCGCCATTTCGCGGCAGCTGTCACAAGCCTGGAGGCTGTCCGGTCTTAGCTGGCGACCGGGGGCAACCAGGCGGCTCGGCGGACGAAAGGGATCCCGATGAAGATCGGCGCCGCCGCACTCGCACTCCTGGTGGTGCCGTGAGCCGTTATCAAGACGGCGACAACCGCGAGGACTCCCGGTCCGTTTTCACGGTCACCATGCTGTGTGACCCCGGCAAGCCGATGCTCGTCCTGGTGGACGACGAAGAGCTCGCTCAATACAAGTACCGCCGCGCTCCTCGCCCGTCCTGAGCGCGCCGAGCTATTGCGGCATGACGAACCCGGTGAACCCCTCCGGAAAGGAAGCACATGAGCAACACGTTGAATGGACTGGTCGTCCTCGTCACTGGAGCGTCGTCGGGCATTGGCGAGGCCACTGCGCTGGCCCTCTCAGCGGAAGGGGCACGTGTCGCGGTCGGGGCCCGGCGCGCCGACCGGTTGGAGTCGCTGGCGCGCAAGGCGCCCGGTGAGGTGCTGGCCCTCGAACTGGACGTGACCGACCAAGAGTCGGTGCGGGCCGCGGTCGCAGCGACCGTTGAGCGCTTCGGCGCCCTGGACGTCCTGGTGAACAACGCCGGGGTGATGCTCAACGGCCCGATCGTGGGTGCGGACATCACGCAATGGACCCGCATGGTCGAGACCAACCTGCTCGGCTCGATGTACATGGTCCATGCGGGTCTACCCCACCTGTTGGAGCGCAGGGGCACGATTGTGCAGGTCTCCTCGACCTCGGGCCGGATCGCGTCGGCCTACGCCGGTGTCTATGCCGCGACGAAGTTCGGCATCACCGCCTTCTCCGAGTCGCTACGGCAGGAGGTCACCACCCGGGGTGTGCGTGTCGTGGTCATCGAGCCCGGCTTCGTCGCCACCGAGCTGACCGACCACAACACGGACCCCACGATGCGGGCCGCCGCACAGAACATGGCCGCCTCCATGCGCACCCTGCAGCCCGAGGACATCGCCAACGCCGTCGTGTACGCGGTCACCCAGCCGGAGCACGTCGCGGTCAACGAGATCCTCGTCCGCCCGACCGACCAGATCCAATAGGGGAGTGACACCAGCCCTCGCAAGGGTGACCTTCGCCACGCCGGACGTGCCATTGGTCGCAGGACCGAACGCGGCGGCCGTGACACACCGTCACGAGGAAGGCATCGGCATCCCCGTGTCACCTCCTCGCGCAGGGCCGATCTGGGCGCTCAGGTCAGAGACGTCATCGATGGCTCGACCGCCTTCTCGTCGCTCCGTTGCTGCGACGTCGACACCTGGCCTGAGGGCGCCACCCCGGCGGAAGCGGGCGCGTCGATGCCTGGCGACAGGCTGCTACCGCGAGCCCAGTACCGCTGCACCCGCGCGATCACCATTGACGCGACGCCGGAGCAGGCGCGGCCATGACCGGTCCTGGCCGGGTGTGGGCGAGCCGGCTGGTACGCCGACGACCTTCTGGATGACTTCGGGGATCCGCAAACGGGCCGTAGCCCGACGCTGATCGGACCTGGCGGGCGACGTCGGCGGCGAGCAGTTGTTCCAGTCCGGCGAGGTCGCCGGACTGCGCGGCGACGAACGTCCGTACGAGACGCGAGTGCGCGGTGGTGCTCGCCTGGTGGCGTCTCTCGGTGGCAAGGTGGTCGCGGGCGCGTCGCAGGAGTTGCCGCGCATGGTCTTCGCTCAGGTGGAGGATCCCGGAGATCTGGCGGTACGGGTAGTCGAAGGCTATGCGTAGGAGATAGACCGCTCGTTCGGCGGGGGTCAGTCTCTCCAGCAGCAGCCCGATCGCGGTGTCGACCGCCTCGCGTCGTTCGGCTGCCGTCTCGGGGCCGACAGAAAGGTCTGTTGTCTCGGCGGGGGCCGACGGAGGTCTCGCGGCGCCTGCGGGCGGACTGAGCGATATTGATGGCGAGCCTCGTGGTGATCAGCGCGAGAAACGCGGGCGGGCTGATGACGACCGCCCGGTCGGAGCGGGCCCAACGCAGCAACGTCTCCTGCACCACGTCCTCGGCCTCGCGCACGTCCTGCAGGACGCGCAGACCGATCGCGAAAAGCCGGGGCGCGTCGCTGACGAGCGCCGAGGCGTCTCCGTCCCGTCGGCGAGGCCGAAGCCGTATCCGCCGAACAGCCCCACGCAGCCGCGGACGTAGCAGGCCCCGTACTCGGCCCGATGAACGTCCCAGGTCGGATACGCGGCGGCGGCCAGCGTGGCCACCCAGGGGAGCAGGGGCAATCGGGACGAATGATCTCCATTTTTCGCCACACCCTGGGGGGCTTTCCGCGGCGCGGGAGCATGATCACAACGAGCAGTCCCGCTCCCGGTGCTCGTCGAGTGCGCGGAGCACGTCGGCGCAGGCCTGCGCGAAGCCGGCCAGCCGCTCGGGCCCCAGCACGTCGACGAACAGGGCGTGAACCATCTCGGTATGCTCGGGGACGGCCTTGTTGATCGCCGCGTAGCCCTTGTCGGTGAGCCGCACGTCGGGATAGCGGCGGTCGTTGGAGTCCACTCGCTCGACCAGCCCGCGTTGCGCCATCCGGGTGAGCTGGTGGGACAGGCGGCTCTTCTCCCACTGGGTGGCGGCGGCCACCTCCGCGACGGGCATCTCCCGCCGCTCCGACTCCGTGAGCCGGACCAGGACCTCGAAGTCGGCCGCGGACAGGTCGCACTCGCGCTGCAGGTGCTGCTGCAGGTGCGAGCCAAGGTGCTTGGCCATTTCGATGTACGTGCGCCACATCCGGTCGGCCTCGCCGAGTTCCTGCTCCCATCCCATGACGCCCCACTCTACCGGTTGCTTGACGTATCAACCTGGCACTGTATGGTGGCCGGGTTGATACATCAACCTGAACACGTGAGGGGTTTGTCTCTGTGAGCGAGCAGCAGATCATCGCAGTAGTGGGCGCGACCGGAGCGCAAGGGGGCGGGCTGGTCCGCGCGATCCTCGACGACCCCAGTGGGCGGTTCGCCGCGCGGGCCCTGACCCGGGACCCGGGTTCGGCGCGAGCCAGGGAGCTGGCCGCGCTCGGGGCCGAGGTCGTCGGGGCCGATCTCAACGACGAGGGCAGCCTGCGCAAGGCGTTCGACGGCGCCCACGGCGCCTTCGTGGTGACCAACTTCTGGGAGCCTCGCACGCCCGAGGAGGAGCGGGCGCGGCCCGCGACCACCAAGGAGCAGGAGCAGGCCGGCAACGCGGCGCGGGCGGGACAAGAAGCCGGCGTACGGCATTTCGTGTGGTCCACGCTGTCCGACACCCGCGGCTACTTCCGGCCGGGCGACGGGACGCCGAGCTTCGAGGGCTCGTACAAGGTGCCGCACGCCGACGGCAAGGCCGAGGCCGACCGGTTCTTCCTGGAGTCGGGCGTGCCCACCACCTTCATGCAGGCGAACGTCTACTACGAGGCGTTCCGGGACATGTTCGCGCCCCGGCGTGACGAGACGGGCGCGCTGGTGCTGCCGCTCGGGTTCGGCGAGGCGCGGGTAGCCGCGCATGCCGCGGAGGACGTCGGCAGGACCGCGCTGGGGATCTTCCGCCGCGGGATCGGGATGGCCGGCAGGCGGGTGAGCGTCGCCGGGTCCGTGCTCACCGGCGCGCAGTACGCCGCCGCGCTGAGCCAGGCGCTCGGCGAGCCCGTCACCTACCAGGCGGTCAGCCCCGACATGATCCGGGCCGCGGGGTTCCCGGGCGCGGGCGAGGTCGGCAACATGCTCCAGTACCTGATCGCGGCCGCCCCGGACATCGCCGAGCTCATCGACTTCGAGCTGCTGCGCGAGCTCAACCCGAAGCTGCAGTCGTTCGACACGTGGCTGGCCGCCCACCGCGACACCATCCCACGCTGACCGGCACCCGTCCCCTTCCCGCGCGTGGTCACCCCCGGGTAACGCTGCGGAGCCGTGTCACAAGATCGGGAGCTGCCCTGTCAACAGGGACGAACCGGCGGCCGCACCCCAAGCGCACGGCGGCCACGCCTCAGAAGGGACGAGATGAACAAGCTCGCCCTACTTCCCGGCACGGCGAACGCCACCCCGAGCAGCGGCGTCAGCGCCACGGTCCTCTTCCAGAGGACAATGGGTGACCAGGACTGCATCCTGCGCGAGATCACGGTCGAGCCGGGCGGCAGCACCGGCCGGCACTGCCACGACGGCACCCTCTACGGCGTCATCCGTAAAGGAACGCTCAGCCACTTCGACACCACCTGCAAGGCCGACGGCGGGTACAAGGCCGGGCAGACCATCGTCGAGCCCAGCGGCTCCGACCACGTCCACATCGGCCAGAACCGGCGCGACAGGCCCGTCGTCATGGAAGTGCTGTACATGATGCCCCACGGCGCGCCGCTCTCGGTGGACGCGCCAGGGCCGGAACCGCGCTGGCCAGCGGTGGGGCAAGACCAGCACGATGAAGCATCGGCGCTGCTGGGAGCGGCTGCTCATCGACAGCGGTCGGGCCGACTGCGGTGGGGGTTCGCTGATGGTGCGCTCACCGTGTCCGGTGACGGTGGCCCCTGGACGGCCGCGGTCGCCGGGCCGACGGCCTTCGCCCACGCGTTCGATGCCAGTCCGTGCCGGCGTACGCGCGGGTTGTCACAGATGCGGGAGGCTCCCGGTTGGACCGCCCCGGCGAAGTTGGAGGTTGCTTCGCCGGGGCGGTCCATTTCCCGCCTCACCGCTAGCGGTCGACCTCGACGGGCTCGTCGCTCAAGTTGTTGACGACGATCCGTGCCACGTGACCACGTAGCCGTGCCAGGTGGCGCCGCCCGTCTGAGCGAAGACGATTATTTCACCGGTCGCGGCTTCGTACGCGATTCTTCTTCTCTCATTGACGTTCAGTGACCGGTGAAGCATGGCCTCGGCATTCGTCGACTCTCCGGCCGAACCGGTGCCCTTCTTGACGAAGCCGGTCTCATCGGCGATCAGGACGCCGTCGGGGCCGAGCCGGTCGACCACGAAATCACGGAGGTCATCGCGGACCGCGTCGGCGTCCCAGCGGGCGGTGCGCAGCAGCGCCCGCTGGGACGCCGACGCAGCGGGCGGTGCGCAGCAGCCACTGCAGGGGCTGCGGGCCGAGTAGCCCGGCGTGTTCGGCCAGGTTCCAGCAGTTCTTGCGGTCGAGGTCGGCCAGCAGCCCGCGCACGTACGCCATGGCAGTGCGGCGTGGTTCGACGCAGCCGAAGTGGCCGGCGATCCGGGCCATCAGCTCGTTGAAGATGACCATCCAGCCGTCAGGGCCTACTCCGTGGCTCGCGGCCACCGCACGATCTTTCGTTGTCATCACAAACTCCGAATGATCACGCGGTGGCCGTCGCCATGTGACCCGACACCACAATCGCGAACTGTCACTGGAGTACTAGTCATGGGCTACCGGAACCGTCAGCGCCTGGTGAGTCACCACCGTATCCCGGCCGAGGTGCCCGGCCCGGCGGCCGGGCACCGGCCGTCGGGTCACTTGACGATGATCTGATGGGTGGCCTGGGCCGGTCCGGTCCCGCCGTCCCCCGCATAGCTCGCGAGGTAGCTGTACCTGCCGGCGTTGGCGGGCGTGTCGGTGAACGTGTACGTGCCGTCGGCGTTCACCCTCACCGGCGGGAGCTTGACGACCTTACCGCTGGTGCCCTTGACGTACAGGGTGCGCTGCACGGTGAGCGTGGACCCCGGAGAGGGCGGCCTGCCGCCCGCCGTCAGGACGCCGCTCAGCTCCACGGCCGTGCCGGCGACGCCGGACTGCGGCCCTGTCAGGGTGAGCGTGGCTTCGCGCTTGACCGTCACGGTGACGGAGGCGCTGCTGCGGCGGTGGCCGTCGTCGCCGTCCCAGAACACCCAGTAGATCACCTCACCGATGTACGGCGGCAGCTCGAAGACGGGCGTGGCCTGGAAGGTGAACGTGCCGTCCTGCCGCGTCGTCACGCCGGTGATCGGCAGTTTTGTCCAGCCGGGCAGGTACTGGATCACCGTGAGCGGCTTGAGCCCGAGCGCCTCGCCGCCGGCGCGGGTGAGCCGCCCCTCGACGGTGATCGGCGAGCCAGCGTACGCGTCCGTGGGGGCCGTCACCGTGAGCTTGGTGGCCGGTAGCGCGACGCCCGTCACCCGCCACAACAGCAGCCGGTCCGTGGAGCTGCGCAGCAGCGCGAAGACGTCCGTGCCGGAGAACGCGACGCCGTCCGGGAGCAGTTCGGCATCCGGCTGGTCGGCCGCGAACAGCTCCGCGCCCGTAGCGGCGTCGTAGAGCGTGAGGTCGGTGCTGCCCCACTGGCGTCCGGCCGCGACGTACGCGCCGTCCGAGCCGAGCGCCACGGCGGACGGGTACCCGTCCCAGCCGTCGCCGTAGGTGCCGGTCGCCGCCAGGGTCCTGGTGTCGTACCTGGTGAAGTGACCGGGGGTGTCAGCCGCGGAGAACAGGGTGCCGCCATCGGCGGTCAGGGTGAGGTCGCGCAGGTAGTCCATGCGCCACTCCTCGCCGTCGATCATGCCGCGCAGCTCCGGGGTGTCGCCGCCGACGTCGTAGACCAGCATGTCGGCGTGGTGCAGGGCGGTCTGACCGACCACGAGCGTGTCGCCGGCGGCCGCGAGCACGGGAGGCCGCAGGTGCTCGCCCCCGACCGCCACCGGCGCCAGGGCGCTCGCGCTCAGATCCAGGCCGACGACGCCGCCAGGGCCGTTGTCGCACCCGTGCCCCACCCACAGCCGCTCGCCCAGCAGTGCCAGGGTGGACGGGCACGGGTGGGCCGACAGGTCGATCCGCCGGGTGACGGAGAGACTCGCGGTGTCGATCTCGGCCACCTCGTTCGAGCCGGTGAGGGCCGCGTACAGGCGGGTGTCGTCCGCGTTCATGGCAAGCTCGCTGACGCCGGACAGGCCGGTGACGACGCCGCCGGTGAGGTTTCCGTCAGTGTCGGCCACGATGATCCGGTCGCCGGCGGGAACGAACACTCGGCCGCCACCGACGGCCAGGTCGGCGGTGTAGGAGTCGGTGACCCCGAGGTCGGTGGTGGTGTCGGCCTCCGAGGCGGCGGGGGCCGTGACGGTGAGCAGGCCGGTGATCAGGCCGGTGGCGCCGCAGTAAGCGGCTAATCGGCGAACCAGGGATGGGGGCACGAGAGCCTCCTGCCGGACGGGAACATTTGTTCTAATAACGTCTCACAGGTGCTCCCGCGTCAAGATCAACCGGTCGCGCGACACCAAACCGTGATCAGGCACCCTCCGGCGTTCGAGACCGGAACGATTGTCGGTCCTCGCTGACCTGCCGGGCTCCTCGCCGGGGTGTGGCCCGGCCCCTGGTGACGGGCCTGCCTGCGGCACCTGGTGGTCCGCGTGGAGGGGCGGGCCGAGCTGCTGGAGGAGGTGGCCGAGGACGGGCGGGTGAGCGTCAGGACGGCGTCCCGTACGAGTCGCAGCCCGGCGCACCCCCTCCTGCTGGACGACCCGGGGCCGTGGCGGCGACTGCCGGCCGCCGGTCGGCCGGGCCGGCCGGTCGCCAGGGCTCAGGCCCCGGCGACCGGACCGCCGTCCTTCTGCTGCCCTCCCTCGGGCCCTCTCCCGTCCCTGCGTCAGCCGGGCTCCCGCCCCCGGTGGTCAGCTGATCCAGACCGAGGCGTACACGCCGTCCTCGACGTTCACCTGCACCGGGCGCAGGCCGCGTGCCACCAGGCTGTCGAACCTGCGCTGGTAGGCGGAGGCGGAGGTGTCGATGTAGTGGTACCAGGGCCGGACACCGTCCTTGCGGTACACCGCGGCGAACCGTGTCCCTCCCGGGCCCACCGCGACCGCCGCCGGGCGGTATCCCTCGGCGGTGCGCTCGTCGAAGAACCTTTTGTGCCCGGCGGCCGACTTTCCGTACGAGTAGTACCACCCGCCTTCCTGGCTCTGCCGCCAGACCGCGACGTACCGGGGATTCGACGGCGTCCCGTACACATCAATCGAGACCGGTACGTACCCGTCCGCGTGGGCCTTCCGGTTGTGAGCGGCGAACTCGGCCCCGGTGAGCCCCATGCGGGAGAAGAACCGTTCGGAGCGCTTCTCCCACAGCGCGGCGAACGTCGCACGGCCGGCTGAACCCGTCGCGGACACCGATATCGGCTGATATCCCTGCGCGAGGTACTCGTCGAACCGCGCTTTGAACCCCGCTTCTGACAACCCGCTCCGAGAGATCCAGGCCCCACCCCCGCCCTTGACCCAGACAGCCGCATACCTCGGCCCTTCCGAGACGCTCACCGTGATCGGCCGGTAACCCCGGCCGCGCAGGCTCTCGAAATGGGCCTGGTGCGCGCTCTGGCTCGCGCCGGAGTACGCGCGGAAGGCCACCCCCGTCGCGGCGTGCGCCGGCGCCGCGACGCCGCACCATCCCATGGCGACCGCGACCGCCGCCGCGAACATCGTCTTCACTCATGCCTCCTCAGATGGCCGACTTGTTCAGCAAGGCTCATCCTTGTCACGCTTTGATTGATCACCACCGGTCAGCTATCTGATCAACGAGGCAGGGCGAATGGGCAGGCCAGAACGGAAACTCGATCCCGAGGGCGGGTTGATCGAACGCCTCGCGCACGACTTACGCCAGCTGCGCGTCGCGGCGGGACAACCGACGTACCGGACCATGGGCTCGCGGGTCGGCTGCTCGCCGAGCAGGCTCTCAGAAGCCGCGAAGGGGCTCCGCCTGCCCAGCCTGTCGGCGACCCTCGATTACGTAAGCGCCTGTGGCGTGACGGACACCACCGCGTGGGAGCGGCGCTGGCACGACATCAACGCCCAGGTACAGCAGCATGCCCAGGCCACCGGCGAACCCGCGCGCACCGAGCCGGAAGCGGCGGACGCGGCGGACGAAGCCCGTGGCCAGGAGCGCCGGCCACGCGCTCTGTGGAAGGTCGCGGCGGTCGCCGGTACGGCGCTGGCACTCCTCGCGGCCAACGCGGCGTTCATCTGGGCCTCGGGCGATGCCGTGCCGGACGTACCCACGCGGTGCCGCTCACCGCACGCGACGGAGCGCGTGCCGATATCGATGCAACCGTGTGTCGCGGTGACCGACGGCGCCGTGGTCGCATCCCTCGACCTGCGCGCGGTCCGCGCGGTCGACGGCGCGGTTGCCTATGTCTGGTTGCACAACGCCAAATCCCGCGCGCCGCTGGCGAAAACCCTCCGTACGTGCGAGCTTGGTGCGCTGGCAGCAGGCCAGGCGCGCGCATGCGGACCGTTCTCGCACGAAGTGCCGCCCGGACGCTACACCACCGCGGTCGCGGTGGAGCTCGGCCCGCGCCAGAGCGAACCGCCGCTGTGGCGCCGCGGCGCCACAGGAACGCAGAGCCAACAGATCGACACCACGCCCTGAACCACCGATGAGCGCCGTCACGTCCTTCTCGCAGCAGTTCCAGAAGGAACTGATCGCCCGCTTCCCTGCTAGGTTCACCGCGTTGCGGCAGGCGCGGGAGCGGCTGCTGCACAACGCCGAGCAGCTCGCCGTCCAGCGTCGTTCGGAGCGGTCATGACGCGGAACGTGCGCATCCCGCCGGCGGACGGCGGTTCGCCGGTGGTGGTGGTGCTGCCGGAGGGAGCCGCGCCCGCGTCAGGATGGCCCGGCCTCGTGGTCGTCCACGAGGTCTACGGCGTCGAACCGGACATGCTGGAGGTGGCGGAGCTGTTCGGCGAGCACGGATACGCGGCGGGCTGTGCTCCTACGCAAATGCGCTGATCAAAGCGGATTAACCGGTGCGCTGGGCGGAGTGTTCGCCCGGCTGGGCGGATCGCCGGTGTGGGACCGGGGCGTAGTGCTGTACAGCTCGCGGTGGCCATCACCCTCGGGGCGACCAGCATGCGGCAGATCGCCCTGCTGACCCACCATGAGCCGCTGTTCGGCACGCCATCCCCGGACTCCACCATCCGACGGACGCTGGAACCGATCGGGACCGATGAACTGCTCCAGCGCAGACTCTCCCGGGCACGAGCCCCCATCCGACGGCACGTCTGGGACCTGATCGCCGGCACCCAGACCGGGTTTCCCTGGCTGAGCGTGGCCGGCAAGGTACTGACCGGCTGGATCGTGATCGACCTGGACGCCACGCTGATCACCGCGCACTCCAACATGCAGGGTGCCTCGGCCACGTTCAAGAAGGGCTGAGGCTTTCACCCCTGGCCGCCTGGTGCGCCAACACCCACGAATCACTGGCGATGCTGCTGCGCACCGGATCGGCCGGGTCCAACACCGCCTGCGACCACGTGCGCAGTTCGTGAATCGCCTGCACGAGTTGGGGAAGGGGGAAGCAGGTTCCTGCCTGGCTGCAGGAAGTCGACGCGGTGGATGTGAACGTTTCCGCAAGAATCCCCACGGAGGCCATCACCCAATATGCGAGTCCGGTGAAGATCGGCTGGGCTTCTCTTCACGCAGTTCGTCTCACGGATTTGGACGGCGCATACGAGAAGCACAACCTTGCGACCGTGGTCGAATCTCTCAGCGATTGACGAGAGGACGCCCACAGCCCTCACCCACGCCGAGAGTTCCTCGAACTCGCACCTGGGGAAGTACCGTCCGAGACCGCTTCTCCAATTATCTTGCACCCTCTCCTCCAAGCCGCTGGCGCAGCGATCGCAGGCGGGGTGACAGGCAACGCCGCCTACGACCTAGTCAAGAAACTGATCGGAATCTAAGAGCAGCGAGTCCGATTGGCGTGGACGGGATCCTCGACAAGCTCCATTCTCTCGACACAGAAGCACTTTGCCATGCAACCAATCATTCGTACAAAATTCACCGCCACAGCCCTGAGCGTGGAGAAGGCGGCGACGGCGATGGTCGCTGTCGCCGATTCTCCGGCCTCGAACCACTCGGCCGCTTGCAGCCGTAGACGCTCGCGCCGCTCCTGTTCTGCGGGCGTGTGCCCACCTCTTTGCGCGGGCCGAGCGCGCTATCCCGTCACGACGTGAAGTCAGTACACGTACAACCTATGTACGTGCTTCGCGAGGCACGTAGGCGAAGGTGGGACCGGCGCCGCCGGGCAGCGC
>NZ_BAAAMU010000195.1:0-14205 GCF_039529435.1 Nonomuraea maheshkhaliensis | reverse complement strand
CGGCCGGCCCGGGTGGCGAGACCGGCGGCGGCCGGACCGGCGGCCGGGATGGTGGGACCGGGCTGGGGCTGGCCATCGCCGCGGCGCTGGTCGAGGCGCACGACGGCCGGATCGAGGTGCGCAGCCGGCCCGGCCGGGGCACGGTCTTCCAGGTCCTGCTCCCCGCACGCGGCCCCGGGGGTTAGCCGTCGTTCACCTTCCGTCCTGGTGTGGTTCACACATTATTCCCAGGTTGGTGCGGTCACCTGTGGGCTGACACGGAAGGAGAGACATGCTGCGTGGATTCCGCAGGCGCGCCGTCTCCGCGGACCGGCCCGCGCTCCCCCGCCAGACCCCCGGCGAGGCGGGGCACGCGCTGCGCTCGCCCAGCAGGCTGCACGCGTTCAACCGGTACGAGATCAAGTATCTCGTGGACGCGCGGACGGCCGGCGAGCTGCGCCAGGAGATCGAGGGCCTGCTCGACCGCGACCGCCACAGCGGCGACGCCGGCTACGGCGTCTGGAGCGTCTACTACGACACCCGGCGGCTCCGCTTCTACTGGGAGAAGATCGAGGGCCTGAAGTTCCGCAGGAAACTGCGCGTGCGCCATTACGGTGACCGGTTCGCGGTCACGCCCGACACCCCTGTGCACGTCGAGATCAAGCAGCGGGTCAACCGGGTCACGCAGAAGCGCCGGGTGCGGCTGCCGTACCGGGACGCGCTGCTGCTGTGCGACGGACGCGAGCTGGTCGAGCACGAGCCGTCGGAGCGCGGCTTCCTGGAGGAGGTGCTCGACCTCGTCTGCCGGCTCGACCTGCGGGCCACCGCGATGACCGGCTACCAGCGGCACGCGTACGTGGGCCGCGGCGCCGACGTGGGCCTGCGGGTGACCTTCGACCAGCGGGTACGCGGGCGGGACCGGGACTTCCACCTCGCCGCCGACGCCGAGAACCGGCTGATCGTGCCCGCCGGGAAGACGATCGTGGAGGTCAAGGCGAACGAACGGGTGCCGTACTGGCTGACCGACCTGACCGCGAAGCGGAACCTTCAGGTGATCCGGGTCTCCAAGTACTGCCAGAGCGTGGAGGCGTACGGGCTGGCGCCGCGCTCGATCTTCCACATCCCCGGCCACGACCTTGACCCGCTGTATGACCCCCGCCCTGACTTTGACCTGAACCACGGCCGCGCGTCGGCTCTGGCAGCTCCCCCGGAGGCATGACCCCATGGACTTCTCGTTCCAGGACCTGTCCGGCACGTTCAGCGTGGCCGACATCGCGATCGCGATGGCCCTGTCGTTCGTGCTCAGCGCGATGATCGGCTGGGTCTACCGGGCGACGCACCGCAACGTCTCCTACAGCCAGTCGTACGTGCAGACGCTGGTCGTCCTCGGCATGCTCATCTCGCTGATCATGCTGGTCGTCGGCTCGAACATCGCCCGCGCCTTCGCCCTGGTCGGCGCCCTGTCGGTGGTGCGCTTCCGCAACGCCATCAAGGAGACCCGCGACGTCGGGTTCATCTTCCTGGTGATGGGCGTCGGCATGGCCGTCGGCACCCGCTTCTACCTGCTGGCCGTGGTGGCCGCGGTGGCGATCTCGCTGATCATCGTGGTGATGCACCGCTTCGACTGGTTCCGGCTGAACGTACGCCGCCAGGTCGTCAAGGTGCAGGTGCCCTCCGACGAGGACTACACCCAGGCGATCCAGGACGTGCTGCTGCGCCACACCGACGAGTTCGAGCTGGTCAGCATGGAGTCGATCAGGGCGGGCGCGCTGGTCGAGCTCATGTACACGACGAAGATCAAGAAGGGCGCCGAACCCGCCGACCTCATCGCCGCGCTGCGCGACCGCAACCACGGCCAGTCGGTCACTGTCCTGACCGGATACGACCAGACGGACCTGTGAGGTCTCCGTCATGGCACAGCCGAAGCGGCTCAAGCACCGCGTTCCCGTCAAGCTCCGGCACCACTGGAAGCTGGTGGCCCTGTGCGCGGCGTTCCTGGCGACGTGCTGGGGAGTGTTCGGCAGCGGCACCATCCGCCCGTACGTCACCGCCTCCGGCACCGCCGGGACCGACGCCGCCGTGCGGAACCTCACCGGGTCCAAGGAACTGTTCGACGCCTCTGCGCCGCACCAGGTGACCCTGACGTTCCGGGACGAGAGTTACCAGGACATGCTGACCGAGTACTTCAAGGACGGCGACAAGAAGTACGTCGAGGCGGACCTGACCATCGACGGGACCAGGATCCCGAGCGTGGGCATCCGGCTCAAGGGCAACTCGACGCTGCAGGGGCTCACCTGGAAGGGGCAGTCGCGGGTGCGGTCCGGGCGGACGGGCGGCATGCCGGGCGGCCAACCGCCCGACGGCGTCCGCCCACCGAACGGCTTCCCACCACCGGACGGCCAGACCCAACCTGACGGCCAGACCCAGGGGGACGGGCAAACGCAGGGGGACGGGCAGACCCAGTCCGATGGCCAGGAGCAGAGCGACGGCCAGACCCAGAACGGTGGCCAGGCTCAGCCCGGCGCCGGTCAGCCTGGGGGCGGGCGGCCCGGCGGATTCGGCGCCTCGCTCAAGGCCGAGGAGCCGGAGAACCTGCCGTGGCTGATCAGTTTCGACGAGTTCGTCGAGGGCCGCCGCTACCAGGGCCACACCCAGCTCGCCGTACGCCCGGCCGCCGCGCAGTCCTCGGCCCTCCTGAACGAGGCCCTGGCCATCGCCATGGTGGGCGCGGCGGGCGAGCCGACCCAACGTTCGGCCTACGCCTCCTTCTCGGTCAACGGCCGCGCCGCCGCACCGCGCCTCCTGGTCGAGTACCTGGACGAGGGGTACGCCGAACGCCTCGGCCACGGTGTCCTGTACAAGTCGCTGGCCTCCAGCCGGTTCGCCTACCAGGGCGAGGACCAGACCGAGTACGTGGACGACTTCAAGCAGGTCAACCTGAAAGGTGAGCGCGATCTGCAGCCCGTCATCGACCTGATCAAGTGGGTGGAGCAGTCGCCGGCCGAGGAGTTCGCCACGGGGCTGGCCGCGCGGCTGGACGTGCAGTCGTTCGCCCGATATGTCGCCCTGCAGAACCTCCTGCTCAACTTCGACGACATGGCCGGCCCCGGGCGCAACTACTACCTCTGGTACGACCTGAACACGGCCAAGTTCAAGGTGATCAGCTGGGACCTCAACTTCGCCCTCAACGGCGACGCCACCGCCGGGCCCGACGACACGATCAGCATGGGCTTCCCCCGCACGGCCAGGCCGACCCAGTCCGACCAGTCCCAGACCAACCAGTCCCAGGCTGAGCAGTCCCAGGCTGAGCAGTCCCAGGCTGAGCAGTCCCAGGCAGGGCAGCGGGCGGGCGGGCCGGGAGGCGGCATGCGGATCGGCCACGCATTGAAGGAGAAGTTCCTGGCCAACGCCGAGTTCAACAAGCTGTACAAGAGCGAGTACGCCGCCCTGTACCGCAAGCTGCTGGCCAACGGCACGGCCACGGGCCTGCTGGACCAGGCGCTGGCCGCGTACGGACGCAATGAGCGCGCCGACACCACCAAGGCCGAGAAGGAGGCGGCCACCCTCCGCCAGACCCTCGAAACCCGCACCAAAGCCCTCAAGTCCCTCTCGTGATCACGGATCCGCCGACCTGCCAAAGGGCTTACTCGCCTGATCACCCCAAGCCGTTCCCTGGCGGGGAGCCGCTCCCCTGTCCCCGGCCTCTCGCCTGATCATCGGGTCCGGCGGAACGCGACCGCCGTCGTCGAGCTGATGGCCGTGACCAGCGCGACCGTCAGCAGCACGGTGTTCAGGGGGTTGCCCCGCCTGGCCGGCGGTTCGAGGCGTTTGACGTGTGACCGGGCCGACGGCGTGGGGGTCGGCGGAGGGGGCACACGTACCGGCTCAACGAGGGACGCGGGCGGCGCGGGAGGCACGACCTCGCGCGCCTCCGCCCTGGACCTGCGGCGCGGGCACTCCCCCACCTCGACCGCGCCCGAGCACACGCCGTCCGGGTAGATCGTCACGTGGGGCAGCGTGATCTCGGGGGCGGCCCGCCGGTTCACGTTCGGGATCGAGATCGACACCTTGGGCCGGGGCGCGCGCCGTACCGACACCCGGGGCACCTTCACCGTCGGGCCCACGGTGACGCCCTTGGGCGGGACGGGCGGCCGTACGGACACCTTCGGCACCGGCCGAGGCGACGGCACCCGCCCACCGCCCCACCCCCTCACCGGCACCCGCCCATCACCCGCACCCCGGTCAACCGAGGTCTCCCGGCCACCGGCCACCCCCAGCACCACCATCGCCCCCGGCCCGCGCCACTGCCCGCCGTCTGCCACCGGCCCCTGCCCGGCACCCGCCGCCGTGCTCACCACCGAACCTTGCCCAGCGCTCACCGTCCTGGCCATCGCCGAACCTTGCCCGGCACCGGCCACCATCGAGCCCTGACCGGCACCGGCCGCCCTGACCGCCATCGAGCCCTGACCGGCGTACACCTCTGTGACCGTCGCCGGCGTGCGCTCGGATCGGGGATTCCCGCCGCCGGCGGCCGGGCCGACGGCGGCGGTGGTGAGGAGGGTGGCGGCGAGCAGCAGCGGCGCGCGTCCGGCTGCCACGGTCACATCCCCCCGGTGATCCGCGCGAACTCCTGCAATGCCCCCTGGAACGCCTCCGGCCCGACCGCCAGCGGCCCGGCGAAGGCGCGGGAGATGTCCCAGGTCAGGTAGGTGCCGAAGCCCAGCAGCGCGGCCGTCGCCAGCAGCGGCAGCATCGCCAGCCCGCGCGGCCTGGCCCCGGCGAGGAACGGGAAGACGACGACCAGCACGCCCGTGAGGATCGTCAGCAGCAGCAGCCCGTCGGGCGGCGACGCGGCGGCGTCGGCGGTGCGCTGGGCTCGGGCCGTGGAGATGGCGCTGAGCTGCTCCAGCACGCCCGCCTTGGCGTCCTCCTCGTCATTGTCGCTCGTCTGCAACTCGGTGACGCGGCTGCGCAGGTCGTCCATCCGCTCGGCGCCGACCGGGTGCATCTTGCCGTCGGCCATGACCGGCCACTCGTCTCTCACGACGAACGCCACGTAGTCGCGCAACGACCGCCGCACCTCCTCCGGCGCGGAGCCGGGCAGGTCGGCGGCGGCCCAGTAGGCGTCGACCGCGGCCTGACTCTCGGCGTGGGTGTTGAGCCTGGCGGCGTCGGCCGTGGTCCATGGCACGATGATCGCGATCGCGAACACCAGCAGGAACATGGCCGACAGCATCGCCCCGGCGTGCGCGGCGGACGGGCCGCTGGGATCGCGGTCCTCACCCGCTCTCTTCACCCGCCTGAACAGCAGCGCGGTGAGCGCCACCGCGCCTACCGCCGCCAAGATCGAGAGCGTGTACGCCACCATGAAGATCTCCCGGATCTCTTTCGGATACGCAGTGTCACATTACTATCACACAGCGCAATGATGGCGTCAGGCGGTGAAAGGTAAAGTCCCGGGCAACCCCATGCCCGGCCCCGCGAGTCGCGCCCCCGCACCGGCACAGGCGGCATTCGAGGGTGTCCGCGTGCGGCGATGTCACTGCCGCTGGACGGCCCGGTGAGGCGACAACCCTCGCGAGACGGCATCCCTCATGAGACGGCGCTGCCGGGGGCAACCACCCCGGAGCGCCGCCTCCGGGCAGGTGCCCGAAAGGTGTCTCCGCGGGGGTGAAGGCACTCGGGGCGGCCCGCATGGCTACGTGCGGGCCGGCCCGATGGGCCGCGGACCCGGCGCCGGTTTGGCGAGGACCGGCGCTGCGGCGTGGCAGCTGCTCCACGGGGCCGTCGGGCACCTTCTCCTGCGCGGCGAGGACCCCCGGCCGTCCCTCCGGCGAACGGCCTGAAGATCCAGACTGCGCCCCTCCCACAGGGACGCCTCGCATGGTGGGATATTTCCGGATACGGCGCGTCAGGGTCCGACCTAGGGATCCCCCGGGTGTGATCTGCCTCCAGCACGCCGACCAACTCCAGCCACCCACGCCACCCGGCCACCGCCCCTTCGCACCTCCGACCCACCGGGCGCCATCGCCCAACGCCCTCCGCCCAAGGCCCTCCGCCCTCCGCCCTCCGCCCTCCGACGCATCGACGCATCGACGCATCAACGCATCAACGCATCAACGCATCAACGCCACCGTGCCATCGGCGCCAGCGCACCCTGCCCTGAGGTCCGGGTGACAGGCCCCCTGCGGAGGGACCGCTGGTGGGATCGGTAAGCGGGAGCCGGAGACAGGGACCGCGCCATGAGCCGGACACGAGGCCGAGCGCCGGGCCTGGGAGCACGGACGCGAGGCGGGGAGCCGGGTGCGCCGCCGGTGGCTGAGGACAACAGCCGGGAGCGAGGGTGGGAGCCGGCCCTGGGAGTTGGGGGCGGTGGACGGGGGCGTGGTGATCGTGGGTTGTGGGGCGGGTTGCTGGACGGATTGGCGGGGTTGACAGGGGAGCCTCACCAAATGTCCAACGATTTGGTGATATTTCGGGAATCTGGGGACCATAGGGGGCGTGAATCTCAACGGCCGTAAATTCGTGATGGTGAGCTCCACGGCGAGCGTGGTGAACCCCGACAGCCCCACCCGGTTCGAGTACTGGGAGGACGACGAGGTGGTGTGGGGCAGCTACACGGGCGACACCGTGACCCAGGGACGCTTCGTCGGCACCAGGGACGGTGACCGGGTGTCGATCACCTACGTGCACGCGCTGGTGGCCGGGGGCAAGGCGGCCGGGAGGAGCACCAGCCGCATCGAGGCCGGCGAGGACGGGCGGCTGCGACTGGTGGAGGAGTTCGCGTTCGAGGGGGATGACACGCCGCACGTGAGCGTGTGCGCCGAAGTGGCCTGATCACCGAGCCGACCGTACACGTCAGCCGTCCTTACGCAGGGCGGCGCGGCCCTCGGCGGCGCCGACGAAGCGCATCTTGCCGAGCGGCACGTCCCCCTGCGCCTCAGGGGCCGGTCGTCGCGGGGCGCGCGGCCGGTCCCGGTCGCCGTCGCTCGGCAGCACGTACGGCCGCCTGAGCACCTCGTCCAGGATGAACACCGTCTCCGTCGCCTTGACGGCGGGGATGTTGGCCAGCCGGTCGGTCACCATGGTGTGCACGGCGGCCACGTCGGAGACCCGCACCTGGATCATGGCGTCGTGCTGGCCGGTGGTGATCGCGCAATACTCCACCTCCGGCATCCTGGCCAGCTCGGCCCTGAACTGCTTCCACATCTGCTGGCGTACGGTGACGAAGATCAGCGCCGTGATGCCGAGCCCGGTCCTGACGTGGTCGATCTCGGCGGTGAAGCGCTTGATCGCGCCGTCGGCGCGCAGCGCCTCGAAGCGGGTGTAGGCGTTGGCGCGCGAGATGCCCACCCGCTCGGCCAGCGCGGCCACCGAGATCCGGCCGTTCTCGCGCAGGACCTCGAGGATCTTCATGTGGACGTCGTCCAGTTCGAGCCCGATGCCGATCCGTCCAGGCTGACCGGCACCGCCGACACCATTTCTGGAAATTTCACTCATCATTACCTCACCGCACTTTATATCCGTCTTGCTGACCGCACAGAGCCTGGACGTTCTGCCGGACAATCCTCGACATCCTTCTGCTGAACGTCCAATTTTGGAGGAACTACATGGCGACCCGCTCGCAGACGGCGGCTGTGCTGCTCGCCGGTGCACTCGCCCTCGCCGCCTGCGGAAGCGGCGGCGGCACCTCGCAGACCCCGGCCGCGGCCGGGGGCAAGACCCTCGTCATCGACACCTCCTTCGACCTCAAGACGGCCGACCCGGGACGCACGTACGAGCCGACCGGCCTGATCATCGGCAAGGCGGTCTACGAGACGCTGCTGACGTTCGACGGGGCCGACGTGACCAAGCCGGTGCCGGCGCTGGCCGAGTCGTACGAGCTGTCCGAGGACGGCAAGACGCTGACGCTCAAGCTGAAGCAGGGGGCCACGTTCGCCGACGGCTCACCGCTGACGGCCGACGACGTGGTGTTCTCGCTCACGCGGGTGCGTGACATGAAGGGTACGCCGTCCTTCCTGCTGGACGGCGTCGAGGTGGCCAAGACCGACGACTCGACGATCACGCTGACGTCGAAGACGGCCAACCCGGCCCTGCCGTTCATCCTGCCGAACCCGGCCCTCGGCATCATCAACAGCAAGCTCGCCAAGCAGAACGGCGCGACGACGGACCCGCAGGACAAGGCCGAGCAGTACCTGAACGCCTCCTCGGCCGGCTCGGGCCCGTACCAGATCGAGTCGTTCAACGTGAGCAGCCAGGTCACGCTCAAGGCGAACCCGAAGTACTACGGCACCAAGCCCGCCTACGACAAGGTCGTCATCCGCAACGTCGAGGCCGCCACCCAGAAGCTGAACGTGCAGCGCGGCGACAGCCAGGTGGCGCTCAACCTGTCGGGCGACCAGGTCACCGGCATGCCCGCGACGCTCCAGGTGAAGAAGACCCCGTCGGCGAACGTCATCTTCCTGCTGGCCAACCAGGACTCCGGCATCAGCAGGACGACCACGAACCCCAAGTTCGTCGAGGCCGTGCGCAAGGGCGTGGACTACGCCGGGCTGCTGGAGCTGGCCGGCGAGGGCTCGACGCAGGCCCCCGGCGTGATCCCGTCGCAGCTCCTCGGCGCCCTGCCCGCCGACCAGGGGGCCAAGCGCGACGTCGAGGGCGCCAAGGCGGCGCTGGCCGCCAGCGGGCTGTCCAACCCGACGGTCAAGCTGGAGTACCCGAGCGAGCTGACCGTGAACGGCCTGTCGTTCCAGCCGCTGGCCGAGCGCATCCAGGCCAACCTCAAGGAGGTCGGCATCACGGTCGACCTGCAGCCGGCGCCCGTCACGACGGCGCTGGACAACTACCGCAACGGCAAGGAGGAGATGGGCCTGTGGTACTGGGGCCCGGACTACCCCGACCCGAGCGACTACCTCGCCTTCCTGCCCGGTAAGACGGTGGGCCTGCGGGCCGGCTGGAAGAAGGGCGCGGCGAAGGAGATCGAGGCCGCGGGAGACAAGGCCGCCGTCACGATCGGCGACGAGGCGCGCGGGGCCGCGTACGTGGACGTCCAGACGAAGCTGAACGCCTCGGGCCCGTTCGTGCCGCTGATCCAGCCGGGCCAGAACATCGTGACCGCGGCGTCGGTGACCGGCCTCGAGTACCACCCCGTGTGGACGGTGGACGTCGCCGACCTCGGCGCGAAGTAAGGGCGGCGCAGGGTGCATCCGCTCGCGCGGTTCCTGATCCGGCGGATCCTGCTGGCCGTGCTGATGGCCTGGGGCATCACCCTGGTGACGTTCGTGCTGACGAACCTCGTCCCGGGTGACCCCGTGGCCGCCAACCTCGGTCAGCGGGCCCTGGGCGATCCCGCCATCGTGGCGCAGTGGCGGGCCGAGCACGGTCTGGACAAGCCGCTCTGGCAGCAGTACCTGCTCCACCTCCAGGGCCTGGTCCAGGGCGACCTGGGCATGAGCCAGCAGAGCCACCGCCCGGTGAGCCAGGATCTGGCCGAGTTCGTCCCGGCCACGCTGGAGCTGGCGGGCGCGGCGATCCTGGTCTCGCTCGTGCTGGGCGTGGGCTTCGGCGTGGTGGCGGCGCTGCGCAGGGACCGTCTCTCGGATCACGCGCTGCGGGTGCTGAGCCTGATCGGCATCTCGGTGCCGACGTTCTGGCTGGCGCTGCTGGCGTTCTACGTGTTCTTCTACCGGCTGCAGCTCACCCCGGGCAGCGGCCGGGTGGACGTCGCGCTCGGCCTGGCGCCGCCCGTGACCGGGCTGCAGACGGTGGACGCGCTGCTGGCCGGCCGGTGGGACATCTTCGCCTCCGCCGCCGGCCACCTCGTCACGCCCGCCCTGGTGCTGGCGCTCTACACGATCGGGCTGCTGACCAGGTTCACCCGCTCGGCGGTGCTGGAGGTGCTGGGGCAGGACTACGTGCGCGCCGCCAGGGCCAAGGGCCTGCCAGGGCGCACGATCCTGTTCCGGTACGTGCTGCGCTCGGCCCTGGTGCCCATCATCACCGTGGCGGGCCTGGCCTTCGGCAGCCTGCTGTCCGGCACCGTACTGGTCGAGGCGATCTTCGCCTGGCCGGGCGTCGGCCAGTACGCCTACAAGAGCGCCACCACCCTCGACCTGCCCGCCGTCATGGGCGTCGGCCTCGTGGTGGGCATCGTGTACCTGGTCATCAACCTGATCGTGGACGTCCTGTACGGCGTCATCGATCCCCGAGTGAGGCTCCAATGAGACGGCGCGACCCTCTCGCGCGCAAGGGCCTGCTGCGCAGGCTGCCGGAGGCGTGGCGCCAGCCGCTGGCGATCGTCGGCGGCGTGCTGGTCGTGGCCTGGCTCGTGGTCGCGCTGGCCGCGCCCGCGCTGGCGCCGCACGACCCCCTCGCCCAGGAGCTGCCGCGGCTGGCCGCTCCCGGGCCCGGCCACTGGTTCGGCACCGACCAGCTCGGCCGCGACATCCTCAGCCGGGTCATGTACGGGGCGCGCGTGTCGATCCCGCTGACGCTGCTGCTGGTGGCGCTGTCGGTGCTGATCGGCGGCCTGCTCGGCGCGTGCGCCGGATACTTCGGCCGCTGGGTGGACGAGACGATCATGCGGGTGGCCGACCTGGTGTTCGCCTTCCCCACGGTCATCCTGGCCATGGTGGTGGCCGCGGCGCTCGGCGCGAGCCTGACGAACGCGGTGCTGGCCGTGCTCGTCGTCGCCTGGCCCGCCTACGCGCGGGTGACGCGCGGGCTGGTGCTGGGCGTGCGGGAGCGGGAGTTCGTGCTGAGCGGGCGGCTCCTGGGCTTCTCGGTGTGGCGCTCGCTGCGGGTCGACGTGCTGCCGAACGTGACCGGCCCCGTCCTGGTGCTGGCCACGCTGGACATCGGCACCGCGCTGCTGCTGCTGTCGGGGCTGTCGTTCCTGGGCCTGGGCGCCAAGCCGCCCTCGCCCGAGTGGGGGGCGATGGTGGCCTCCGGCGTCGAGGTGTTCGACAGCTGGTGGGTGGCGACGTTCCCCGGTCTGGCGATCTTGACCGTGGTACTGGCGTTCAACTTCCTCGGCGACACCCTGCGCGACGCCCTCGACCCCCGTACGGCCCGCGCGATCAAGGAGCGTGCGCTGTGACGCTGGACATCACCGAGCTGAAGGTGTCGATCGGCGGGAAGGACATCCTGCGCGGCGTCGACCTGCGGCTGTCGGCCGGCCGGGTGCACGGCCTGGCCGGGGAGAGCGGCTCGGGCAAGACGATGACCGGGCTGGCCGTGCTGGGGCTGCTGCCGCACGGCGCGCGGGCCACGGGCGCGATCCGGCTCGGCGAGCGCGACCTGCTGGCGCTGCCGCCCAAGGAGCTCAACCGGGTGCGCGGCGGCGAGGTCGCCATGGTCTTCCAGGACCCGGCGACGAGCCTGCACCCGATGCTGACGATCGGCAAGCAGCTCACCGAGCACATGCGCCACCACCTCGGCCTGGGCAAGGCGGAGGCGAAGGCGCGGGCGGTGGAGCTGCTCGGCAAGGTGCGCATCCCGGGCCCGGCGGAGGCGTACGGGCGCTTCCCGCACCAGTTCTCCGGCGGGATGCGGCAGCGCATCGCGATCGCCGTCGCCCTGGCCTGCTCGCCGAAGGTGCTGATCGCCGACGAGCCCACGACCGCGCTGGACGTGACCGTCCAGGCGGGCGTGCTGCGGCTGCTGCGCGGCCTCTGCGACGAGCTGGGGCTGGCGGTGCTGCTCGTGACGCACGACCTCGGCGTCATGTCGGCCGTCGCGGACGAGGTGAGCGTGATGAAGGACGGCCTGGTGGTGGAGTCGGGGCCGCGCGCCCGCGTGCTGCGCGAGCCCGAGCATCCCTACACCCGCTCGCTGCTGGACTCCCTGCCTGATACGGAGCTGTCATGAGCCTGCTGACCATTGACGACCTGGTGGTCGAGCACCGCTCCCCCGGCCGGCCCGTGGTGCGGGCGGTGGCCGGGGCCAGCCTGGCGGTCCATCCCGGCGAGGTCGTCGGGCTGGTCGGCGAGTCCGGCTGCGGCAAGTCGACGCTGGCCCGCGCGGTCTGCGGGCTGAACCCGATCACGGCCGGCTCGGTCGCCTTCGACGGGCAGCCGGTCACCCCGCTCGGGCTGCGCCGCAGGAAACTCACCGGGATCCAGATGGTGTTCCAGGACCCGTACGCGTCGCTGAACCCCCGCAGGCGGGTGGGCGAGCAGATCGCCGACGGGCTGCGCACCTCGCGCGACACCGCCACCACCCCCGCCGACCTGCTGGAACGCGTCGGGCTTCCGCGCGACTTCGCGGGGCGGCACCCGCACGAGTTCTCCGGCGGGCAACGGCAGCGCATCGCCATCGCGCGGGCGCTGGCGGCCAGGCCGCGGCTGCTGATCGGCGACGAGCCGATCTCGGCCCTGGACGCCTCCGCGCAGGCGCAGGTGGCCAGGCTGATGCGGGACCTGGCCGTGGAGTCGGGGGCGGGGCTGCTGTTCATCAGCCACGACCTGTCGGTGGTGCGGCTGATCGCGGACCGGATCGCGGTCATGTACCTGGGCAAGATCGTCGAGGTGGGTGACACGGCCGAGGTCTGGGCCGAGCCGCGGCACCCGTACACGAAGGCGCTGCTGGGGGCGATCCCGAAGCCGGACGGGCTGGGCGTGCTGCCCGCCGAGCTGCCGGGGGACGTGCCCGATCCGGCGAACCCGCCGGGCGGATGCCGGTTCAGCCCGCGCTGCCCGATGGTGATGGACGTGTGCCGCGAGAAGGAGCCGGACTTCGGGCCGGTCGCCTGCTGGCTGCACGAGCCCAAGTGAGCCGCGAACCGCGCGACGCCGTAGGCGGCAGGGCGGCGGACGCCGGGAGCCCGCGCGAGGCGGTGAGCGGCCGGGCGGCGGACGCCGGGGACCCGCGCGACGCCGTGAGCGGCCGGGTGGCGGCGGTGCGGGAGGCGATGGCGGGGGCCGGGGTGGACGCTCTGGTGCTGCGGCCCTCGCCGGACTACCGGTTCCTGGGCGGGGGCCCCGACAGCCGGGCGGGGGCGTTCATCGTCGTGACGGGCGACGCGGTGGCCGAGACCGCCGATCCGGCCGGGCTGGTGCCCGAGGGGGCGCGGCGGGTCGGGGTGGATCCGGAGATGCGGGTCAGGGAGCTGTTCGGGATGGCGATCGAGGCCGAGCTCGTGCCCGCCTCGTCGGTGCTGGCGCCGCTGCGGCTGCGCAAGGAGCCGTACGAGGTGGCGGCCATCGGCCGGGCGGTGGCCGCCGCGGAAGGGGTGCTGGCGCGGGCGCGTGAGCTGGCCTGGTTCGGGGCGACCGAGCGGGCGATGGCGCACCGGCTGCGGGTGCTGCTGGCGGAGTCGGGCTGCGAGGAGCTGGTCGCGCTGCGGGTGGCGGCGGGCGAGCACACGGCCGTCCCGGCGCACGTGCCGGGCGAGCGGGTGATCAATCCCGGCGACGCGGTGACGGTGTCGGTGTGCGGGCGGTGGGGCGGCTACTGCGCCGAGGTGGCCAGGGTGTTCGTGGTGGCCGAGCCGCCCGAGGACTTCGAGGCGATGTACTCCGTGGTGACGGCGGCGTACCGGGCCGGGCTGGGGGCGGTGCGGCCGGGCGTCGCGGTGGCGGAGGTGGCGCGGGCGGTCGGCGAGGTGATCGACGGCAGCGGGTACGGGCGCTTCGCCGCCCCCCGCACCTGCCGGGGCGTCGGCCTCGGGCCCGACGAGGGGCCGAGGGACGGCGAGGACACCGTGCTGGCGGCCGGGATGACGTTCTGCCTCGAACCGGCCATCTACGTGCCCGACCTGTTCGGGGCCCGGGTGGCGGACGTGGTGGCCTGCACCGAACGGGGCCCCGTGCCGCTCGGCTCCAGCCCGCACACGCTGCACGTTCTCGACCGTTAGCCCCTGCGCCGCCGTACGGGAGCGCCCGACTGCGCTGGTCCAGGCGATCGTCAGGGGGGACGTCGTGGACCAGTCGGTGCTGCTGATGCTGGTGCTGCTCGGCGCGCTGGTCACCGTACCGGTCCCGCCCTTCGTCCCGAACGTGGACGTACCGCCGGGCATCGTGCTGCCGCTGCTGCTGCCTCCCCTGCCGGCTCCCCTGCTGCCTCCCTGCTGTACGCGGCCGTCCAGCGCACCTCGTGGCGGCAGTTCGCGGCGAGCCGGCAGCCGATCTTCCTGCTCGCCGTGGCGCTCGTCTTCGTGACCACGGCGGCCGTGGCGGCGGTCGCGCACGCACTCGTGCCCGGGCTGCCGCTGGCGGCGGCGGTGGC
>NZ_BAAAMU010000194.1:0-14549 GCF_039529435.1 Nonomuraea maheshkhaliensis | reverse complement strand
GGAGTGGGGCTGTGGGGCGCGGGACAGTACGCGTCCACGCACCGCTTCGAGGTGGTCGCGGCGGCGAACCCGTCGCCCGTGGGCACCGTGGAGACCGGCGGCAAGGGCGGCGAGGCCCCTCAGTCGGCCGACCAGGGGGAGGGTCAGGGCCCGGGTCAGCCCCAGGCTCAGACGCAGCCCGATCCCGGGCAGACCCAGGCCGAGGTGACCGTGCCGTGGGGCGTGACGCAGAGCGCCGACCCCGGCAACGACGTCGGCCCGATGGTGCTGCCGAACGACTGGACCTCCCAGACGCCCGCGACGCCCGAGCTCAGCACGGTACCGACACCGCTGCCCATCACCACCACCCGGCCCGTCGCGCCGCCGCGGGTGACCGTCCAGCCGCCGGTGGCCCAGCCCACGGTGACCGTGACGGCGAGCACCCCGTCCACGCCGACGCCCTCGAACGAGATCCCGCCCCAGACGACCGACACCCCGACGCCCACCCCGTCGGAGTCCGGGACTCCGGTGCCGACCGTCACCGTGACGATCACGCCCACCCCGACCGTGACCGAGACCGCGACCCCGGTCCCGACCTCCACGGCCACCGCGGCGCCGACCCTCACGTGGCTCCCCACGACGCCCGCCACGACCAAGCCGAAGCCCACGGCGACGCGGACCGCGCCGCGCCCCACGCTCACCGCGAGGCCGGCCCGCAACCCGCACACGCCGTCCTCGGTCTGCGGGGCGGGGTTCGTCGTGAAGGGCGCGCAGGAGTTCCAGGGCGGCCAGGTCGTCCTGCTCGCCCACCGGTCGACCGGTGAGGCCTGCGTGGTCACGATGAAGCGCGAGGACGTGGGCCAGAAGGCCAACATGAGTGCTGCGATCTCGGTGCAGAACGGCGGCGGCAAGAGGGACAACGGTTCGTACGAGTACTACGCCGGGCCGGTCAAGCTGCCCGCCAAGGGCAAGTGCGTCCGGTACTCAGGCAGCGTCGGCACCGCCGGCACCGGCGGCTCGGCCTGCCTCTGACCCCTACGCGGCATGTGAAACCCCCTCCGGGCAGGTCCCGGAGGGGGTTTTCCGCGTCAGAGGGCTCAGCGGGCGCCAGAGGGTCGCCGGCCGTTCATGACCACGTTCGGAGACGCGGACCGCTCATGACCACGTTCAGGGACGCGGGCCGTTCATCAGCACGTCCCTGGCGGCCGTGGCCGCCTGCTCGGCCATGACGACGGCCGCGGTGATCTCGTCGGCCAGGCGGCGCGCGTCCAGGCGCTTGCGGCTCAGCGGGTGGATGTCCAGCGCGACCAGCGTGCCGAGCGCGTCGGTCCTGGCCACGATGCGGCCCTCGTCGGCGCGCCCGACGAACTGGCGCGCGCTCCACTCGGCCGCCCGCTCCTCGGCCCGCCTGGCGGAGGCCACGACGGCGTCCAGCCGTTCCATCAGTTCCCGCATCTCGCGGGTCCCGGGTGTCTCGGGCATCTCGGGCATAAAGGACATGGGATCATCCCTCCCGCAGCACGCGCTCGATGTGGGGCGCGAGCGGATCGCCGCCCGGCATGGACGGGTTCCGGCCGCCCAGCCCCTCGGTCAGCTCCGTCAGCCGCTCGCCCATGGCACCCTTGGCCGCGCCGATGGCCTGCTTGACGGCCTCGGCCAGCTCGGCGTGGTCGAGCTCGCGCAGCCCGCGCGCGTCGATGCTCAGGCCGAGCAGGCCGCCGGTGCCGGAGACGCGGGCGCGGACGACCTCGCGGGCGTCGGTGCCCTCCATGCGTTCGCGGGCCAGCTCGTCCAGCGCACCGCCGAGCGCGGCGGTCCACGCGGTGACCTCGCGGACGAGGCCGGCCAGGTCGCCCTCCCTGCCCTGGAGGAACGCCTCGATCTCGGTCACGACTCCTCCATCGGGACCCATCGGTCCTGGTGCTGGATCTGGGGTGAGATGTTGAGCTCGCGCGCGCCCTGCTCGGGCTTGCCGGAGTTGTAGAAGGCGCCCAGCAGGTCGTTGAGCCGCAGCTCCAGCTTGTTCAGCTCGCCTTCGTTGGTGACGTAGATGTCGGCGAACTGCTTGAGCAGGTTGCCGAGCGCGCCGGCCCAGATGCCGAGGTAGCTCAGCAGGGCCGCCCGGCCGACGGGGTGCGCGCTCATGCCGGCCAGCGCCCTGAAGACGGGCGCGGAGCCGGCGTACAGGCCGAGCACCGACAGGTCGTACTCGGCGACCTCCTTGAACTGAGTCTGCATCGCGCCGCTCATGTCGTCGCTGACCTTGCCGAGCTGGCTGAACAGGCCGTTGACGTTGAACCTGACGTACTGCTGGAGCATCTCCGCCGCATCGCCCTTCCAGTTGGGGGCGATGTCGTCGAAGTAGCCGCGCCACATGTTCGACCGGTTGCCCTCCAGCGAGCCGCTCATCTCCTTCCAGGTGTCGCGCCTGCTGGAGAAGAGGAACGGGTTGCCCACGTTGAGCGTGGCCGCCACGTCCAGGGCGAGCGCGGCCACGCCGAGCCCGGACAGCACCATCGCCTGGCGGGTGGGCTGGCGGGCGATGTTCAGCTGCCCGATCAGGCGGCGGTAGAAGCCCGGGTCGGGGCGGGCGCCGGCCGGGGTCACCTGGACGGTCCGCGCGATGTTGCCGCTGCGGTTGGCGATGTGGAGCTGCTGCGTGCCCGCGGGAGGGGTGTTCTGGCCCGGTACGACGAGCTTCGGCGGCTGGTTGGAGGGGGTCGACATCAGGATCCTCCACCCGGCCGCTCGGCGTTGCGGTAGTTGTTCGCCGCCATAGCGATCTTGCCGCTGTCGGTCTGGAGGACGTCGTGCAGGATGCCGGCGCTGTCCTTCCAGGAGTCGGAGATGCGGTTGAAGCGGTTGACGAACATGAGCCCGACGAGGGGCACGCCGGCGAGAGGGGCCAGGTCCATGCCCTCGAAGCGGGGCGTGTACTCCTTGACCTCGTTCACGCCCTGGGCGGCGCCGCTGATGGAGCCGGCGAACTTGTCGATGGAGCCGGCGTTCGCCTCGTAGCCGCCCTTCTTGCCGTCGCCCTTCTGCTCCGGCTTCGGGGCGGGCTTGGACGGGGCGGGGGAGGCGCTGGGCCGCAGCGCCGGCGGCAGGCACGCCGGTGGCGGGCACTTCGGCGTGTGCGGGCACGGGCTGACGACGGTCACGGCCGGCCCGGGCGACTGTGACGGGGCCGGCGACTGCGACGGCCCTGGCGACTGCGTGGGCGTCGGGCTCGGGCCCGGCGTCTGGCCCGGGGTCTGGCTGGGTGTGGGGCTCGGCGTCTGGCTCGGCGTGGGGCTGGACGTCGGGGTGGGCGTCGGGGTGGGCGTCGGGCTGGACGACGGCGGGGGCGAGGAGGGCCCTCCGGCCGGCGTGTCCGGCGAGACGCCGGCCGTCGGAGACGCGCTGGGAGACGGGGTCGACACGTGATCAACGTAGCACCGGAAGTAACACGAAAAATCGGTATAAGACCAGGTTAGAGGCCCATTAAGCTACGTTTCACGCACTTGTCATTCGCCGTTATCCTGGCTCAGTACGGCTTGTATCCGCCGCCGCTCTCCAGCGACCTGATGCCCGGATGGCCGGCCAGGTTCCCGTACCGGCTGTAGGTGTAGAGCACCCCGGCGATGATGTTGTCCACCGGCTCCCGGATCTTGTCGTACCCGGGCAGATGGTGCGTCTTGAACGTCGGCGGGATGGTCTGCATCAGCCCCTGGGACGGCACGCCGTTCCGGGCGTTGATGTCCGTGAGGTTGATGGCGTCGGGCCTGCCGCCCGACTCGTGAGAGATGATCGTCCAGATGCGCTGGATGTCCTGGGGATCGTTCGGGTCCAGGTCGCTCACGTTCAGGCCGCGCTGCCGCATGATCGCGGCCATCTCCGGCGAGCGGATGATCGTGAGCGCCTGCTTGATCCACTCGACGACCTGGGGCTTGGGCGCGGGGGTGCTGCCGTACGACGACGGCGCGCCGACGCCGCCACCCGCGCCGCCACCCGCGCCGCCACCACCGCCGAGCGTGCCGCCGGGCCCGCCGGGGTCACCTGACGAGGCGAACTTGGTGGTCGGGTGGTAACTGCCGATCTTGCGCCAGTCGACCTTCTTCTCACCGGGGTCGAAGTCGGCGCCACCGGCCGCGCGGATGCCCTTGAAGAAGCCGAACCCGTCGCCGAGCTGCCCGTCGAGGGCCTCCTTGGCCGTGGTGAGCGCCTTCTGTGCCCTGGTCACCTGCTTGCCGGCCTCGGTGACGGGGTCGGCGTCGAACTGGCCGCGCACGTGCGCGTCGATCTGCTCCTGAGTGGCGTCGGAGTGCTTGCCCTTGTAGGCGCTCTCAGCGTTCTGCGCGGTCGTGTGCAGCCCGTCGATGGTGTTGTAGGCGCTTTCGAGGGTGGAGGCGGCCGTGTCGAGCGCCTTGGCGCAGGAGCCGAGGGCGCCGTCCAACTGGCTGCCCGCCTTGGGGTAGGCCGCCATGTAGCCGGCGAAGGCCGTCGCCGAGTCGCCCTGCCATGCCTTGCCCACCTCGGCGACGTACTTGGGCAGCCGGTTCGTCGAGGTGGAGGCGTGGTCGCCCGCCGTGCGCAGGCTGGCCGCGATGGCGCGGATGGCCGCCGGGTCGCCGTGGACCTTCTCCCTGAGCGCGGCGAGCTGCGAGGCGACGCTCATGCGCCGGAGGCTCCCGCGGCGCCGCGGAAGTTCGCGGCGACCTTGCCGAGCGCCTCCTCGACGCCCTGCATCCGGCTGCGCCCCCAGCCGTACTCCTCCTTGACCGAGCCCCAGACCTCGTCGATCTTCTTGGCCAGGGCGCCCGCGCCGTCGAGCGAGCCGAAGATCTCGGCGCTGGTCGCGCCCTTCGGGGCCTTGCTCTTACCGTCCGTGAACGCGTCCTCGAAGTCGAGCATGTTCCTGACCTTGTACGCCTCCTGGCGGCACTCCTCGATCGCCTGGACGTGCACATCGACAAAGCTCATGTAACTCCCTGACCGACCGGGCAAACGCGCGCAACGGAGCATAGTGGACGGCTCACGGCGACTCCAGGTACGCGGTCTGGATCAGCCGGGCCCCGAACCGCCGGTCGGCGTAGAAGCCGCGGCCGACCGGCAGCGGCTGCGGGCGGATGTTGCCGAAGAGCTGGCCCTCTTCCCGGTTGCCCGACATGATCAGCGCCGGGCTGGCCATCTCCTTCATCCGCTGCACGGCCTGGTCGTACATGGCCCGGCTGGCGCCGCCGCTCTGCCGGGCCAGGATGAGGTGCAGGCCGATGTCGCGGGCCTGCGGCACGAGGTCGGCCAGCGGGGCGAGGGGGTTGTTGGACGTCGCCACCAGGTCGTAGTCGTCCACCACGATGTAGAGGTCGGCGCCCTGCCACCAACTGCGCGCCCGCAACTGCTCCGGCGTGAGGTCGGCCGGCGGCAGGCGCTTGAGCAACGCCGAGCGGGCGTCCTGGATCAGCTCGGTGGCCGCGGTGCTGGAGGCCGCGTAGCCGATGCGGTGGTCGGTCACCGCCGTGTCGAGCAGCGACCGCCGGTAGTCGATCACGATCATCATGGCCTCGCGGGCCGTGTTCCTGGCGACCACGCCCTCCATGATCAGCTTGATCACGTTGGACTTGCCGCACTCGGTGTCGCCGAACACGATGAAGTGCGGGTCGGTGTCGAAGTCGAGCGCCACCGGCGAGAGCGTGTCCTCGTCGATGCCGATCGCGATCCGGCCCCGTCCCGTCTGCTCAGGGCCGGGCAGCGCGGAGACGGGCAGCAGCGAGGGCAGCAGGCGCACGGGCGGGGCGGCGGGGCCCTGCCACGACTGCCGTACGTGCTCCACCAGCGAGCGGGTGGCATCGGCCACGTCGTCGGCCCCCGTCTTGCCGTCCACGCGCGGCAGCGCGGCGAGGAAGTGGAAGCCGTCCCTGGTCAGGCCGCGCCCCGGCACGCCTTCCGGCACGGCCAGCTGCGCCTTCCTGTTGACCTCCGACTCGTACGAGTCGCCCAGCTTGAACTCGATCCTGGTGCCGAACAGGTCCCTGATCCCGGACCTGAACTCCGACCACTTGTTGGTCGAGGCCACCACGTGGATGCCGTACCCGAGGCCGCGCGCCGCCAGGTCGGTGATCACCGTCTCCAGGCTCTCGAACTCCTGCCTGATCGTCAGCCACCCGTCCACGACCAGGAACACGTCACCCCAGCCGTCGCTCTGGATGCTGCCGTCGGCGGCCATGCGCCGGTAGGTGGCGATGGAATCGATGCCGTGCGCGGCGAAGCTCTGCTCCCGCTGCCGCAGCAGCGCGCTCACCTCGGCCACGGTCCTGCGGACCCGGTCGGTGTCGAGCCGGGTGGCCACGCCGCCCACGTGCGGCAGGCCGTCCAGCGCGGCCAGGCCGCCGCCGCCGAAGTCGAGGCAGTAGAACTGCACCTCACGCGGCGTGTGGGTGAGCGCCATGCTGGTGACGATCGTGCGCAGCGCGTTGCTCTTGCCGCTCTGCGGCCCGCCCGCCACGCCGATGTGGCCCGCCGCTCCCGACAGATCCAGCCAGAACGGGTCCCGCCGCTGCTCGAACGGCTTGTCGATGATCCCGATGACCGCGTGCAGCCGCCCGCGCCCGTCCCAGCCGGGAGTGGACAGGCCCAGCTCGGGCGTGGCCGACAGCGGCGGCAGCAGGTGCGCCAGCGTGGGCGGCTCGCCGAGCGGGGGCAGCCAGATGCGGTGCGCGGAGGGGCCGTGCCCGGCCAGCCGGCGTACCACGATGTCGAGCAGGCTCTCCTGCCCGCCGCGCTCGTCCACCTCGGCGGCGCGGGCCTCCTTGTGCTGCTGCTTGACCACGGGGACGGGAACGTAGCTGGGGCCGTACTCGACGACCTGGCGCAGGATGGTGCCGCCGTCGTCGATGCTGGGGCGGCGGGACTCGGACTGGTAGGCGCCCGACACGTACGCGGCCTTGAACCGGGTCATGCCGGTGGTCTCGAACTTGAGATAGCCGTTGCCCGGCGCGGACGGCAGCTCGTACGCGTCCGCCACCCCCAGCACCACCCGGCTCTCCATGGCCGAGAACGTGCGCAGGCCGATCCGGTAGGACAGGTGGGTGTCGAGGCCGCGCAGCCGCCCCTCCTCCAGGCGCTGGGAGGCCAGCAGGAGGTGCACGCCGAGCGAGCGGCCGAGCCGGCCGATCATCACGAACAGGTCGATGAACTCCGGCTTGGCCGACAGCAGCTCGCTGAACTCGTCCAGCACCACGAACAACGTCGGCATCGGGGCGAGCTCGGCGCCCTGCTCCCTGGCCCGCTCGTAGTCGCGCAGCGAGGCGTAGTTGCCCGCGGCGCGCAGCTGCTCCTGGCGGCGCACCATCTCGCCGTGGAGGGCGTCGTACATGCGGTCGACCAGCGGGAGCTCGTCCTCCAGGTTGGTGATGACGGCCGAGACGTGGGAGAGCGAGTCGAGGCCGAGGAAGGTCGCGCCACCCTTGAAGTCGACCAGGACGAAGTTGAGGATCTCCGACGAGTGCGTCAGTGCGAGGCCGAGCACCAGCGTGCGCAGCAGCTCGCTCTTGCCGGAGCCGGTGGCTCCGATCACCAGCCCGTGCGGCCCCATGCCGCCCTGCGCGGACTCCTTGATGTCGAGCTCCACGAGGCGCCCGTCGGCGCCGATGCCGATCGGCACCCGCAGCCGGTTGCGCCCGGCGCGGGGCCGCCAGACGACCGCGGGGTCCACGTGCGCGGGGTCGCCGACGCCGAGCAGGTCGGTCAGCGTGGTGTTGACCGCCAGCACGTCCTCGGCCTCGCCGCCGGTGGCCGCCGAGGCCCGCAGCGGGGCGAGCTGCCTGGCCATGCCCTCCGCGCGCATGTAGTCGAGCCCGTCGGGGTCGCCGAAGCGGGTCTTGTGCTCCTTGCCCGCGTGGTCGATCTTCACCATGTGGAAGCCGTCCGGCTGGACGTCCAGCCGCAGCGTGCTGTTCTCCTCCACGTCGGGGGTGGAGCCGGACAGGTCGATCACGGTCACGCCCTGGATGGCGTCCGCGCCGAGCTGGGAGTCCTGCGACACGTAGCCGCCGTCCACGATCAGCACGTGGTACGGCAGCGCGTCGGCGGCCGCGCCCGGGCGGAACCGGGCGCGTTCCTTGAGCTCGTCGCCGACCAGCCGGTCCAGCTCGCTCAGGTTGTCGGTCATCAGCCGCACCTGGCCGGCCGCGTCGGTCTCCTCAGGATGCAGCGCGTGCGGGAGCCACTTGATCCACTCCCAGTGCGGCATCCACTCGGCGTTGGCGCACACCATGATCCGCATGTCGTCCGGCGAGTGGAACACGGTCAGCTGGGCCACCATCGCCCGCACCAGGTCGCGCATCGCCGTCGGGTCGCCGGTCAGCCTGATCCGCGCGAACGAGCCGAGCGCCACCGCCACGGGCAGCTTGGCCACCGTCGAGTGCGCCCTGATGAAGCGGCGCAGCGCGCCGGCCGACAGCGCGTCCAGGTCCTCCACGGGCTTGGAGTCCGGGGGGATGATCTGGATGGCCAGCTTCTGCACGCCGGTGCCGAGCCGTACGGTGGCGAAGTCCTCGTCGCGGGGGCGGCGCTCCCACAGGCGCGGGCTCATCGCCACCCACCACAGGCCGTCCGGCTCGGGGTTGCTCCACTCCAGCGCCTCGCGCTGCTGCTTGGCCGCCCGCCTGGCCCGCTTGCGCACCTGGTCCAGGTAGCGGAAGTAGTCGCGGCGGGCGCCGTTCAGCTTGTACTTGCGCTCGCCCGACTGGCGGCCGACCTGGCCCAGCGTCATGCCGACCATGGACAGCGCGAACAGGCCGCTGGAGACGTACATGATCGGGTTGGAGTTGCCGAACGAGGTGAACATCAGGGCCATCGCCGCCGCGCCGGCCAGCATGGGCAGGTACGTCAGCACGAGGACGAAGCCCTGCCCCTGGACCTCGGGGATCTCGGGCGGCGATTCGAGCAGGATCTCGCCCCGCGGCGGCTTGGGGCCGGGGCGGCGCTCGGGGCGGCGGACGACGACGATGCTCATCGAGACGTTCTTACCAGAAGAGACCAGATATGTTCTGTGTTGTCCCTTAGCGTTGCTGTGGACGGAGTTAAGAGTTGGGTCACATCGTTCAGGGACCTCCGCCCGGTCGGCCCCCGATGCCGCCGGGCCCTCCCCACGGTCCGCCTTCCATGCAGGCGCCACCGCAGGTCTACAACGGGCGGATGGGTCCCCCGCCGCCGCATGGCCCCTTCCAGCAGGGCGCCCTGCCGCAGGTGCCCATGCCGCTCCCGACCCAGTGCCACGTGACCGTCGTCGGCCCGCGGCGCAAGGCCGATCTGGCGCTGCCCGCCGACATCCCCCTCCCGAACGTGCTGCCCAGCTTGCTGCGCGCGCTGGGCGAGGTGGGCGGCGACGCCGCGGCGGCTCCGGGATGGACGCTGCAGCGGCTCGGCGGAGCCCCGCTCGACCTGGGGCAGAGCCTCAGTACGCTGGGCGTGCTCGACGGCGAGATCCTCTATCTCAGGCCGCGTGAGGCCGTCCTGCCGCCCGCCCTGTACGACGACGTGGCCGACGTGGTCGCCACCGGCGTGCGCGGCGGACGCGGCGTGTGGTCGCCCAAGCACACCAGGATCGTCGGCGCGAGCGGCGCCATGGGCCTGCTGATGCTGGGCTCGGTCGGGCTGGCCGTGTCGGGCATGCCGGGACTGACCGTCACGATCGTGGCCGGGCTGCTGGCGCTGCTGCTCATCGTCACCGGCACGCTGCTGTCGCGCGCGGTCGGCGACTCGATGGCGGGCGCGCTGATCGGGCACGCGGCGCTGCCGTACGGGTTCGTCGCGGGCCTGTTCGCACCAGGGACGGCGGCCGGCTTCGGGGCGCCGCACATGCTGGCCGCGCTGGCCTGCACGGCGCTGGTGGCGGCCGTCAGCGGGGCGCTGATCTCCGACGGCGTGCCCGGCTTCCTCGGCACGGCCGGCGTCGCCACGGTCGGCGGCATCTGCGCCGCGGTGGTCATGGTGTGGGCGGTGCCCCCTGCCGGGGTCGCGGCGCTGGCCATGGCGCTGCTGCTGGCCTTCAGCCCGCTGGTGCCCACGCTGTCGTTCAAGCTGGCCAAGGTGCCGCTGCCGGCGATGCCGACCACGGCCGAGGAGCTGCGCGGCGACAACCAGCGGCTCGACGCCCCCGTGATCCAGGAGCGCACCCGGGTCGCGCAGGGCTACGCCACGGGCATGATCGCCACTCTCGCGCTGTCGGCCCTGGCCACGCAGACGCTGCTGGTGCTGAACGACGACTGGGTGTCGGACGTCATGACGGTGTCGCTGTCGCTCACGCTGATCATGCGGGCCCGGGTCTTCCGCGGGACGGGGCAGCGGCTCTGGCTCATCGGTACGGGCCTGGCCGGGTTCGCCATGCTCGCTCTGTCGCTGGTGGGCGAGGGCGGGATCGTGGGGTCGCTGGCCGTGGCGATCGGGGTGCTGTGGCTGTCGCTGATGACCGTGGGCGTCGGCGTCTGGCTGGCGACGGGCAAGCCGTCGCCGTTCTGGGGCCGCGCCGGCGACATCCTGGACGTGGCCCTGATCGTCCAGCTCTTCCCGCTCGCCCTGGGAGTGCTGGAGCTTTACACCTGGGTGCGCGGACTGTCGGGATAGGAGTGGCATGAACGAGTTCGGAGATTTCGCGAACATCGACGTCGACAAACTGCTCAGGGAGATGGACCGGGAGGTCGGCCGCCTCGACGACTTCCAGCGCGACATCGGCAAGTGCGTCGGCCGGGCCGAGGACGAGAACGGCTTCGTCACCATCGAGTACGGCAGCGACGGCGTACGGGAGCTGGAGCTGCACCCGAAGGCGATGCGGCTGTCCTCGGGCGAGCTGGCCGAGCTGATCAAGAACGTGCTCCGCGAGGCGACCCAGGACTTCCAGGAGCGGATGTACTCGCTGGGGAACGACGCCTTCGGCGAGGCGGACAACCCGCTGCGGCAGATGAAGGACCCCGAAGCCGCGCTCGCCAGGATCAAGCAGGCCGGGGCCGTGTACGACCGCGCGTTCGAGGACGTGATGAAGGAGTTCGACAAGATCCGCCGCCGGATGAACCTCTGACGCGGCCTCTAGCGCGGCGCGGCAACTGGGCCGGCGGCCGAAATGTCAGAGTTGACAGGGCTCCGACCTGCTGATTTGTCCGATAGTCACCATGTCGCGACAGATCCGTAATCTGAGGTTGCTGGGAAAAATGGGGTCAATGGTGGCTACGATGCCATTTGATGTTGTTCGCGGGGGGTAGTCGGTTTCCTTGCGGGACCGCCCGCCCTAGCAGACGAAGCCATCTCGACTTGGAGGTCCAGTGGCACTGTACGGGGCAAGCTCGACCCGGCTGATGAACGCGGCAGGCTACTGCGAGGAGACCGCGCAGTACATCGAGGGCATGAGGCAACGGGTCCAGGCGATCAAGACCCAGCTGGTCACGCAGGGGTGGAAGGGCGGGGCTTCCCAGAAGTTCAGCGGCGCGCTCGACCAGTGGGACCTGGAGTTCAAGGCCGTCATCAAGAGCCTTGAGGACATCTACGACCGCCTGAACGTCGGCGCCGGGGTCTACAAGAACGCCGCCGACGAGAACATGGACCTGGCCGGCCGGGCCACCAGCGCCGGCGCCGGTCGCGTCGACTCCCTCATCAACCGCTGACCTGGACGGAGCACAACGCCATGGGTATGCCCGCAGAGGACTACACGTTCGTCCGGTTCGGCTCGATGGACGAGGCCTACGAGGACCTCAAGAAAGTCATCACCGAGCTCGACCGGGTCACCGACCAGCTGTACGCCGACATCAAGAAGGAGCTCGGGCCGAGCTGGGAGGGTGACGCCCAGCAGTACTTCGACAAGAAGCGCGAAGAGTGGAACACCCACGAGAAGGCCATGGGTGAGCAGCTCTTCCAGGCGGCCTCCTCGGTCAACATCGCCAACGGCAATTACCAGGCCGCTGAGCGCCGCAACATCAGCATCTGGTCGGACTGACCCAACACCTCCACCCTCTCGGCCATCGCCGCGGCGCGATGGCCGAGAGCACTGTTGCCGGGGGAAGGCATGAGCGAAAACGCGCCGGAGATGGACGTCGACCCCAAGTTGTTCGACGCGCGGGAGAACTCGCCGTCGAGCATGCGGGTGATCGCGGAGGAGCTGAGGAGCACCTTCGAGGCCCTGATGGGCAAGAGTGAACGCCCGAACGGCAACGTCAACCAGATCTACAAGAGCGGCGAGCTGTCCCGCGCCGAGTTCGGGCAGTGGAACGACGCCACCCGCCTGGCCGCCCTCCTCGGCTCGGACAACGCGGGCAAGAAGTTCGTCGAGGTGTACGAGAAGTTCATCGAGGCGTTCGAGAAGGTGGCCGACGCGGTCGAGGTCAGCGCCGCCAACCACGACAAGGCACGCCGGGAGAACGAGGGTGAGGCCTGATGGGTGATCACGGGTCGGTCTGGCTGGCCCAGGGCGGCGCCAGTCCGTCGGGGGAGTACCCCTCGGAGGACAAGAGCCAGATCAAGCAGTGGCTCGACGGCGCCAACCCGCTCGTCATCGACGGCCAGGGGCAGACCTACCTCAACGCCAGCAGCAAGGTCGAGCAGGCGTACACGGCCCTGGAGACGCACGCCCCGAGGATCGCCGCGATCTGGAAGGGTCCCGACGCCAACAAGGCCAAAGAGGCGCTGGAGCTGCTGCACGCCACCGGCAAGGAGCTGTCGGGCGCGCTGCAGAAGATGGGCTCGCAGCTGTCCACGTACGCCCAGCACCTCACGACCGCGCAGACCAAGGTCGACGAGGAGCAGAAGGTCCCGTCGGGCACGGAGGACGCGGCCACCGTCAAGAAGGTGCTGGAGGACATCCACGCCCGGCAGACGCTGCACGAGCTCAACCAGAAGATCGTCGAGGTCTACAACGCGGCCCCGAAGTACCTCAACTACAACCTGCCGACGGTCAGCCTCCCCGGCTCCGGCGGCCCGACCACGACGAACCCGAACTACCCGACCGGTACGCGGTACACGACCACCGGCTCCGGCTACGACGGGTCGAGCGGTGGCAACTACGGCGGATACGACGGATCGGGCGGATCGGGCTCCGGCGGGTCAGGCTCGGGCGGGTCAGGCTCGGGCGGCTCCAATCCCGGGGGGACGAACCCGGGCGGCACGAACCCCGGCGGGACGAACCCCGGTGGCTCCGACCCCGGCGGGACCGACCCGGGCAACACCGGCCCCGGCGCGCCCGGCTCGGGCACGCCCGGGGACCCAGGTCAGACGCCGCCCCCCACCACCACCGGGCCGGGCGACGGCACGGTGCCCCCGGTCATCGGTGACCGCGACACCACCACGACCACCGGCGGCCCCACCACGACCGACCCGCGCCAGACGGACATGGCGAGCTACCGGCCCCCGGTGGTCCCGACCACCCCGACCGTGCCGACGACCATGACGCCGCCGCCCACCACGCTGACCCCGACGCCCGGCTACGGCATGCCGACGCCCGTGGGCGCCGCTCCCGGCATCCCGTCGGTCATCGGCTCTCCCGGTGCCGGCGGAGCCCACCCCGCCCTGGCCGGGCCCGGCTCCGGCCGCGCCGGCGGCGTCGGGCCGGGCGGCATGCCGATGATGCCGTTCATGGGCGGCGCCGGAGGCGGCGGGGAGTACAGCGACCTGGAGCGGAACACGTACATGCCGGAGGACTCCAGCAACTGGACGTCCGGCCATGAGACGACGGATCCGGTGATCGGATGACGAACAACGGTTCAGGCCCCTTCGGCGATCTCGGCGGGATGCCCGGCATGGGACAGGGCGTCTCGTTCGAGAAGGGCGAGCTCGACCGGGCCGGCGGGAAGATCGACGGCCACGTCCAGTACTTCTCCAGCCTCGGTGAGAAGGCCGACGCCCTGCGCGTGCCCTCGCCGCACTTCAGCGTGCTCGGCATGGGCGTGCAGAGCGCCCACGAGAAGGCGATCCAGAACCAGCGCGACGTGCTGAAGCGCGCCCACGACGCGCTGGCCTCCTGGAAGTCGGCGCTCAAGGCGGCCGACAAGAACTACAAGGCCGCGGAGGACGGGAGCGGCAACCAGTACCCTCCCGGCGGGCTGCCCACCGGCAAGCTGCCCGCCGGCCTGAACCCCGGTGGCCTGAAGCCGGGCGACCTGCCCAACGGGGGCGGCCTCGACCTGCCCAAGCCTCCGGGCAGCGACCTGCCCGGCGGTGACCTGCCCAAGCCTCCGGGCAGTGACCTGCCCGGCGGTGATCTCCCCAAGCCGCCGGGCAGTGACCTTCCCGGGGGCGACCTGCCCAAGCCGCCGGACACCAACCTGCCCGGCACCGACATCCCCCAGCCCGAGCTGCCGAAGACCGATCCGGCGGACATGAAGGTCCCCAGCATCGACTCGGCGATCAACGACCCGACGAAGACCGACCTGTCGCAGTTCACGCCGCAGAACCCGTCGCTCACCGGCAACCTGCCGCCGGGCACGGACCCGTCGGCGCTGGGCAACCGCACGGCCGTGCCGAACACGTACGGCGGGCCCGGCGGCGGCGGCAGCGCCGGAACCGGCGCGGGCCTCGGGGCCAACGGCCTGCCGGGCGGCGGCGCGGCG
>NZ_BAAAMU010000193.1:0-14577 GCF_039529435.1 Nonomuraea maheshkhaliensis | reverse complement strand
GACCCCGGCCGACGACCCGGCCGCCCGCCATCGCCCGGCGCGCCACCGAGGGGGCGCGCAGCCCGACGCAGCAGGCCGCCAAGCTGGCGGCCTACCTGCGCAAGCTCGCCGTGAACGACGTCAACGCGCCGCCGGGGCACTCGTATCGCAGCGTCGAGTTCTTCCTGACGGAGTCGAAGAGGGGGACGACCGAGCAGTTCGCGGCGTCGTTCGCGTTGCTGGCGCGCTCGATCGGGTTGCCCAGCCGGATCGTCGTCGGGTTCCGCCCCGGACATGGCGAGGGGCGGGGCGGTGGCGTGCGGCAGGTGCGGGGTGGTGACGTGCTGGCCTGGGCGGAGGTGGAGTTCAAGGGGATCGGGTGGGTGCCGTTCTATCCGACACCCTCGCGTACGCGCGCCGGGGAGGGAGGCGACGTGGCCGAGGGCGCTCCCAAGCAGGCCAAGGAGATCGAGCAGGCCATCAACAGCGACTCCTCCCAGCCAAAATCGGACAAAACGCCCACTGGTCGGGTGGGTCAGCAGCAGCGACCCGCCCCGGACGGGACGCCCTGGACCCTCGTATGGGCGGTTCCTGCCGTCTTGCTGGCGTTCTACCTGCTCGCAGCCGGCGTCGTGCCGTTCGTTCGCAGGACGCGCCGCCGACGGCGGGGTGCCTCGGCCGCCGTCCGGGTGATGGGGGCGTGGCGGGAGACGGTGAGCCGGATGCGCGCGGCCGGGATCCCCGTCGCCTCGGGGACGCTGACCGCCGGGGAGGTGGCGTACCTGGCGGAGGAGGTGCTCGGGCCGGGCGCGCGAGAGCCGCTGACCGCCCTCGCCGACCTGGCGAACCTGGCCGCCTTCGGCGGGACACCCGTGGACGGGGCAGCCGCCGAGCTGGCCTGGCGGCACCACGCCACGGTGGACGCGCTGGTCAGGAGGCGGGCAAGGGTGGGGCGGAGGTTCGTCAGGCGGTTGTCGCCGGTGTCGCTGTTCGGCTGACGACCTTATTCGGCTGCTGTCGGGGGTGGGGTGGCCAAGGGGAGCACGAGCGGGGGCTGGACCTGGTCGTCGTCCCGGGTGCCCGTTTCGGCCGCGCCCCGGATGCACAGCGGGGACGACCAGGCCACCGACGACGGCCGGCCCAGGGTGACCACGCTGCCGACCTTGAAGCAGTAGCCGAGGGACGGGTCCAGGCCGCCGACGGTGTAGGTGCTGCCGCCGGCGGTCGCCGACATCAGGCGGTCGCCGGGGGACTGCTGGATGATCACGGGGTAGCCGTTCTTGCGCACGGCCTTCCAGGCGAGCGTCACCGTGGTGCCGCTGTCGGTGACCAGTTTGAGGCTCTTGGGACGGTACGTGGCGACCGTGGCCGGGTCGGCGCTCCGTCGCCCGGCTGGCGGGGACGGCGTTCCAGAGTCGCCCGGTTCCTGGTCCCGGAGCTTGTGCGGCGGCTGCCGGTCGGCCCGGGGCGGCGCGACGCCGGTGGAGGAGTCCGGGGGTGCGACCGTGGAGGCGTCCGGGGGTGTGAGGCTGATGGAGCCGTCCGGTGGGGTGGCGGCGCCGGTGGGTTCCGTGGTCGCGGCCTGCTGTTGCGCGGTCGTGGTTCCGGTGCCGCCGCTCATCGCCAGGGCGACGCTGCCCGCGCCCACCAGCACCGCCAGCGCCGCCGCCCCCACCACGAGCAGCGGCACCTTACGGCCTCTGCCGCTCGGCCCAGGGGTCTCGGACGCGTGCGGCGGCGCGGTGACCTCAGGAGGCGGCGGCAGGAACGGCTGCGGACCGGCCGGCGGCCTGACCTGCGAGCGATCCGGATCCACCGTCCACACCAGCTCCCGCGGCCCCGACCGCTCCTGACCGCCGAGGGATGAGCCGGTGGTGCCGGCCGCCGCACCCTCGGCCCCCGGCATCGCGAGCCGCGCCGCAGGTGCCTGCCCGGGGGGCGCCTTGGGGACGCGGATGGTGGGATCGTGATCCGCCTCGTCGTCCCGCCCGCCCAAGCCGACCTGCGGCCCGGTCCTGCCCGTGGCGTCGGAAATGGGGGATTGCCCGGTTCCGCCCGTGGGGTGGGTGAGGGCGGCGGCTGGGGGGCGGCTCGCCGGGTCCTTGGACATCGCCGCGAGCAGGACGCGGGCCAGGTCGGACGGTACCGAGGCGGGCAGCGGGGGCGGCTCCTCGGTCAGGACGCCGAGTGCGAACCTGGCCGTGCTCCCCGGCCCGTCCAGCGCGAACGCGGGCCGGCCCGCCAGCAGCTCGTACGTCATCGACGCCAGCGCGTACACATCGGAGGCGGGTACCGGCGGACGCCCTTCGAGTTCCTCCGGCGCGGCGTGCACCGAGGGCAGCGTCCCGTCCGGCAGCTCCACGATCGACATCAGCGCCGACATGGCGTACCCCGTCAGCACCACCCCGCCGCCGGTCATGACGACGTTCTCCGGCTTGACCCGCCCGTGCACCCCGCCCGCCGCGTGCGTGGCCGCGATCGCGCGCGCCACCGACCGCAGCAGTCCCGTGGCCTGCTCCAGCGGCAGAGGCAGGCCGCGGCCCGGCCGTTCGGCGAGCGTGAGCCCTTCGTGCGGCGGCGTCACCAGGTACGGCCGCCCGTCCCCTGCAGCCCCCACCTGCAGCACCGGGACCACCGAGCCGAGCGCCGCCAGCTCTGAGGGAAAGCCGAAGCCGCGCACGATCCGTTTCAGCGCCCGCTTGTCCACCCGGTGACACGCGAGCGTTTTGACCAGTACCTCCGCGCCCGTCGCCTCGGCCCGCGCCAGGTACGTGGTCCAGGGCCCGTCCTGCCCGGCCCGCTCCTGCAGCCGGTAGCCACGCACCCGCTCGGCGATCACGCTCATGCGACCACCCTCAGGATCCTCACGTCGTCAGGTCTGCGCGATCCGTCGCTCATGCCGCCGCGCTCATGCGACCACCGGCGGACCGCCCAGGTCTTCGGACTCGAACGCCTCGTCCTCCACCAGCGCCATCCTGGTCCGCTCCCGTTCGCGCTCCTGCCCGGCCCCGGTCCCGGCCGCGCCGAACGGCGGCATCATGCCCAGGGGCATCCCGTTCGGCCCGAGCCCCGCCCCGGCCGCCCCGATTCTGGGCACGTTGCCGCCGAACGAGGTCACGGGGCTGGTGCCCGTGGTGAGGCCGGGCCCGTTGCCGGTGGGCGTGAGGGTGGTGGCACCGGGGCCGGTCGGTGGCAGGGCCGACGGTGGCAGGCTGGACAGGTTCGTCGTGGACGGCGGCTGCGTCAGGCCGGTGGGCTGGTCGAGCGAGGGCGGGTTCATGCCGGGAATGTCTGGGTTCCGCAGCGAGGGGTCCTGGACGCCGGAGAGCGACGGGTCCTGGAGCGACGGGTCGCGCAGGGACGGGTCGCGCAGGGACGGGTCCTGGAGCGAAGGGTCGCGCAGGGACGGGTCCGTGAGGGACGGGTCCGGCGGCTGCTGGAGGCCGGGGACGTCCGGGTCGTAAGGAGAGCCGAAGCCGGGAGTCTTCCCGTGAGGGGAGGTCAGGCCGGCGCCCGCGTACGGATCACCCGTCAAACCCCCGGGCAGCCCCAGACCCCGCCCGGGCGACGGCCCGGTCAGATCCGTCCCCGGCGCCGATGTGCGCTGCTCGACCGTAGGGGCGATGGCCCCGTACACGTCCCCCATGTACCCGTTGAGCAGCCGCAGGTGATGCCGCGCGAGGACGTGGCCGTTGTCCTCGACGCTGCCGATGGCGTCGAAGAGGTCGTCGTCGAGCCCGACGGACCCGGTCCCTGGAACGTTGTCCTTGAACCAGCGCAGCACCTTGTCGCCGTACCATTCGAGCGGCGTGCCGACCGAGGTGGCCGCGGCGTTGATCCTGGCCAGGTCCCGCTGCAACTCCCCGAGCGTCTTGAAGATGCCCTCCAGCGACTCCCCGCCGAGCGTCTCCGAGATGGCGCGTGCCTGCGCGCTCAGCTCCGCCACCGACTCCTCGCACATGCGGGCGATCTCCAGGTAGTTACGCCCGGCCTGCGCGACAAGCTCGGGCTCGGTCGCCTGGAGGAGGGAGGCGACGCCGTCGGCGTCCTCGGAGTCCGCGCCGTTGAGCGACCGGGTGCCGTCGGGGTGCGGCGCACGGGACTCGTCCCTGAGTGATTCCTCCCAGAAGTCGCTCATGTACGCGCCCGCCGGTCGCTCGCGAGGGACCGGTCCGCGCCCTTGGCCGTCCGCACGGTCGCGTCGAGTGCCTGGATGACGGACGCGTACACGGCCCACAGCCGCTCGATCGCGCCGCCCAGCGCGGCGTGCGCCTTGTCCGTGGTCGCGCGCAGGTCGTCGGCGGCCTGCCAGGCCCCCATCGCGCGCTGGTCGAGCGCCGCCCGGTCGAGCAGGATCTTCAGGCCCGTGTCCCGGCCGGCGCCCTTGAGCCGGTCGAGGTCCTGGCGCAGCCGCTCCACCGGCGAGGACGGACGCGGCGTGCCGGTGGCCGGGTCCTCGTAGGCGTCGAGGTCGACGAACAGCGCCTTCTTCGGCGCGCCGGGGTCGATCGGGTGCGCGGCGAGCAGTTGCCCGCCGTCCGGGTCGGGCGGCGTGAGCGGGCTCCGGCCGGGGTAGGCGCCCTTCCCGTGGTCGACGAGGTGGTCGGCGTAGGCGTCCTCGACGGTGTGCGCCTCGAAGTCGTACTCCGCGCCCGAGCTCCCGTCCTCGTAGCTCCGGGTGATCTTCTCCCGGTCCAGGTACGACCTGCCGACGGTCGGCCGCTGGCTGTCCCCGCCGTCCTCAGGTGTCGTCATGCTCTCTCCCGCGTCCACACGTCGCCGGACATGCCGACACCTGCCTACCGGGCGTCCCACCCGGTGACGCGTCATTTCAAAGTATTTGGAAGAGAGCCGCGAAAGATCGGAAGTGTCGGCAGACTCCCCTACCGTGGCCCTCCTCTGGAACGGCGTCGCGGCCCTGCTGCTCGCCCTGACCCCCACGCCCGCCCCGGGCCGGCCGGTCAGCTGTGCCCCCGAGCCGGGCGTCGCGGAGGTCACCGGCACGCCGTGGCCGCAGGAGCGGCTGCGCTTCGAGCGGGTGTGGCGGCTCACCAAGGGCGAGGGCGTCACGGTCGCCGTCGTGGACAGCGGCGTGGACGCCACGCATCCCCAGCTCGCCGGCGCCGTCACCCGCCAGGTGGACCTGACCGCCACGGACCTGCGCGACTGCGTCGGCCACGGCACGGCGGTGGCCGGGATCATCGCGGGCCGCGACCTCACCTCGCGCGGCGTGCCGGTGACGGGCGTGGCGCCGGAGGCCGCGATCGTGTCGATCAAGCAGACGGAAGGCCGCTCGGGAGACGTGTCGCGGCTGGCGCAGGGCATCAGGCGGGCGGCCGACCTGGGCGCGGACGTCATCAACGTGTCCGTGCAGGCCCACGACGCCCCCGAGCTGAAGGCGGCGGTGACGTACGCGCAGGACAAGGACGCGGTGATCGTGGCGGCGGCCGGCAACGTCAAGCAGGACGACGGCGCGGTCACGCCCGCCTACCCGGCCGAGTACCCCGGCGTGATCGCGGTGGGCGCGGCCTCGCCCGACGGCACGAAGCCGGGCTTCTCCAACGGCGCCACCCGCGTCTCGGTGACCGCGCCTGGCGCCGGGGTCACGAGCGCGTGGACGGGCGGCGGCTATCGTACGGGGCTGGACGGCACCAGCTTCGCCGCCCCCTTCGTGTCGGGCGTCGCCGCGCTGGTCAGGGCCCGCCACCCCGACCTCGACCACTGGCAGGTCAAGCGCCGGTTGGAGCGGACGGCCGAGGGCGGGGGAGCCGCGGGCACCGGGGCCGGGCTGGTCAGCCCGCTGCAGGCGGTCACCTCCGTGCTGCCCGCGGCGGAGGAGAGCGCGGCCGCCGCGCCGCCCGGCGTCCTGGCCAGGGAGCCGGTCCCGGACGAGCGGACGCGCGGCCTGGCGATCGGCATCACCGCCGGCGCCGGCGGGATGACGGCACTGGTGGTCTTCGTGGCGCTTACGCTGCCCAGAGCCAGACGGCGAAACATTTCCAGGAAAGTTGAAATCGCTGCCCCTGGCGTCGAGCGCCGCCTACGTTGATCCAGAATTCCGGAACCCGGTCGAAAGCGGGTTCACGAGATCCGAGAGGTGAACCGTGGCCGACAGGACCACTTATGCCGAGGGCAGCCAGCACAGCGCCGCGGAACGCGTACAGATCGCCGTCGGGAACGTGGAACAGATCCGCAACCGGCTCGCCCTGATCCCCGAGACGCTCGGCGGCGCCTGGATGGGCGAGGCCGCCACCGTCTACACGCAGGTGCTCAACGAGTGGACCCCGCAGTTCACCAAGGTCATCGAGGCGCTGGCCAGGATCGGCGAGAACCTCAAGGCGACCGACGTCCAGTACACCGAGGCGAGCACCAGCGCGAGCGAGGTCGCCGCGAAACTGAGGTCCTCACTCAACGGCGGCGCGATCTAGGGCGAAGGAGAGCTCACCATGACCGGTCCCGACATCATCCTCGCCAATTTCGACGAGATGGAGGAGATCGCGGCCGAGCTCGGCCGCGCCTACGCCAATCTCGTCGGCGAACTCGCCGACCTGGAGGACGACCTCAAGGTCCTGGAGACCTGGGACGGCCCCGCCAAGGCCGTCTACCTCGACGCCAAGATCCAGTGGAACCAGGCGGTGGAGGCCATGGGCGACACCATGCAGCGCCTCGGGCCCTCCCTGCACGACGCGACCGCGATCATGCGCGACGCGGAGAACGCCAACGTCCGCCGCTGGGGCACCTGAACGGCGCGACCCACTCAGGAGGCCAGGTAGGCGGTCTGGATCAGCTTCTCGCCGGAACGCCGGTCCACGTAGAGCCCTCGGCCCGCGGGCAGCTGCCTGGGCCGTACGTTGCCGAAGAGCTGCCCCTCCTCCCGAGGCCCCGACAGCAGCACGGCGGGCGAGTTCATCTCCTTCAGCCGCCGCACCACCGGGTCCAGCATGCTCCGTCCCGCCCCGCCCATGGCCCGGGCCAGCACGAGGTGCAGCCCGATGTCCCTGGCCTGCGGCAGCAGGTCGCCGAGCAGGGCCAGGGGGTTGGCGGAGGTGGCCACCAGGTCGTAGTCGTCCACGATGACGTACAGGTCCTGCCCGGTCCACCAACTGCGGGTGCGCAGCTGCTCGGAGGTGAGGTCGGGCGGCGGCAGCCGTTCGGCCAGCACCTCCTGCACCCCCTTGAGCAGCGTCGTCGCGGCGGCGCTGGACGCGGCGTAGCCGACGCGGTGCTCGGTGTCGGTGGCGTCCAGCAGTGAGCGCCGGTAGTCGATGACGACGAAGCGCGCCCCGAGCGGCGTGCGCGCGGTCGCGATGCCGCGCGCGATCACCTTCAGCAGGTTGCTCTTGCCGCTCTCGGTGTCGCCGAACACCACGAAGTGCGGGTCGGCGTCGAAGTCGAGCAGCACGGGCGCGAGCTCGGCCTCGTCGATGCCGACCGGGATCCGCATGGGGCCCTCGGCCGGGGGAACGGGCAGCGTGTGCGCGGGCAGCAGGGCCGGCAGCAGCCGTACGGGCGGTGCCGGATGGCCGTGCCAGGCCGTAGCCGCGTCCCGTACCAGGGCGGAGACCCCGTCGGCCAGGTCGTCGACCGTGCAGCGGCCGTCGATGCGCGGCAGCGCGGCCAGGAAGTGCAGCGACTCGCGGGTCAGGCCGCGGCCGGGCGTGCGCTCGGGCACGTTCGCGGCGGCCTTGCGGTCGATCTCGGAGTCGAACGCGTCGCCGAGCCGCAGCTCCAGCCGGGTGGCGAGCAGTTCGCGCACGCCGGCGCGGAACTCCAGCCACCGGTTGGCGGTGCCGACGACGTGGACGCCGAAGCCCAGGCCCCGCGTGACCAGGTCGCCGACGACGGCTTCGAGCAGCTCGTACTCCTGGCGCAGCGTCGCCCAGCCGTCCACCACGAGGAACACGTCGCCCCAGCCGTCGCCCTCGTAGGCGCCGGAGGCGACCATCCTGCGGTAGGTGGCCATGGAGTCGATCCCGCGCTCCACGAACAGCCGCTCGCGCCGCTCCAGCAGCGTCTTCATCTCGGCCACGGTCCTGCGCACCGCGTCGGCGTCCAGCCGGGCCGCCACGCCGCCGACGTGCGGCAGCCCGGCCAGCGCCGACAGCGTGCCGCCGCCGAAGTCCAGGGCGTAGAACTGGACCTCCTTCGGGGTGTGGGTGAGCGCGAGCGAGGCGATCAGCGTGCGCAGCAGCGTGCTCTTGCCGGTCTGCGGCGCGCCCACGATCGCGACGTTGCCCGCCGCGCCGGACAGATCCAGCCAGTACGGATCCCGCCGCTGGTCGAACGGGCTGTCCACGATCCCGGCCACGGCGTGCAGCCGTCCTGGACGGTCGCCGGACGTGCCCGCCGCGGTGAGCCCGTGCTCGGGCGTGGCCTGGACGGGCGGCAGGAGTTGGTCGAGCGAGGCGGGCTCCTTCAGCGGCGGCAGCCAGATCCGGTGCGCGGGCGCGCCCTGGCCGGCCAGCCGCTCGACCACGATGTCCAGCAGGCTGTCCTGCCTGCCCTTGTGGTCGGGCACGACCGGGGGCGCGACGGCGACGGGCGGCAGCGGGACGCGTTCCGCGCCGTACCAGACGATCTTGCCGCGGTGTCCGGTGCGGGCCGGCACGGCCGGGCCGCGCGCCTCGGCCGGCTGGTACGGCCCCGACACGTACGCGGCCTTGAACCGCGTCATCCCGGTCGTCTCGAACATCAGGTACGCGTTGCCCGGCTCCGGCGGCAGCGAGTACGCGTCCGCCACCCCCAGCACCGCCCGGCTCTCGGCCGCCGAGAAGGTGCGCAGCCCGATCCGGTACGAAAGGTGCGTGTCCAGCCCCCGCAGCCGCCCCGTCTCCAGCCGCTGCGAGGCCAGCAGCAGGTGCACCCCGAGCGAGCGCCCGAGCCGCCCGATCATCACGAACAGCTCGCTGAACTCGGGCTTGGCCGCCAGCAGCTCGCTGAACTCGTCCAGCACGATGAACAGCGTCGGCAGCGGCCGCAGGTCGGCCCCCTGCTCGCGGGCCTGCTGGTAGTCGCGGACCGAGGCGTGGTTCCCGGCCGAGCGCAGCAGCTCCTGCCGGCGCACCATCTCGCCGTGCAGGGCGTCGTGCATGCGGTCGACCAGCGGCAGCTCGTCCTCCAGGTTGGTGATCACGGCGGAGACGTGCGGCAGCGAGTCCAGCCCGAGGAACGTGGCGCCGCCCTTGAAGTCGACGAGCACGAAGTTCAGCGTCTCGGAGGAGTGCGTGATCGCCAGCGCGAGCACCAGCGTGCGCAGCAGCTCCGACTTGCCCGAGCCGGTCGCCCCCACCACGAGCCCGTGCGGGCCCATGCCGCCCTGGGCCGCCTCCTTGATGTCCAGCTCCACCGGCCGGCCGTCCGCGCCGAGGCCGATCGGCACCCGCAGCCGGTTGCGCACCGGGCGGGGCTGCCAGGCCACCGCCGTGGACAGCCGGCGCGCGTCGCCGAGCCTGAGCAGGTCGGTGAGCGTGGTGTCGGTGGCCAGGACGTCCTGGCGCTCCTCCTGGCCGCCCGCGCCGGTCCGCATCGGTGCGAGCTGCCTGGCCAGCGCGGCGAACGCGGGCGCGGCCATCCGGTCGGGGCGGCCGAGCCCGGATCTGACCTCCTTGCCCAGCTCGTCCGCGCCGATCCTGACCAGCTCCTCCGGCCCGGCCTCCAGGCGCAGGGTGAGCTGCGCGGGCGCGGGCGGGACGGCGCCGCCGAGGTCGATCACGGTCACGCCCTCGATGGCGTCCAGCGCGAGCTGGCTGCCCGCCGGCACCGCGCCGCCGTCCGCGACCACGACGTGGTACGGCAGCGCGTCCGCCGAGAGCCCCTTGGTGAACCGGGGCCGGTCCTTCAGCTCGAACCCCAGCAGCCGGTCCAGCTCGCCCAGGTCGCCCACGACCAGCCGGACAGGACCGGCGCCGTCCTCCTCCGACGGGTGCAGCGCGTGCGGCAGCCACTTCACCGGCTCCCACTCCCGCGCTTCCCCTGGTCCCGCGCACACGGAGATCCGCAGGTCGTCCGGCGAGTGCAGCGCCGCCGCCTGGGCCAGCGCGGCCCGGACGAGGTCGCGGGCCACCACGGGGTCCCCGCTCAGCACGATCCGCGCGAACGAGTGCAGCGCCAGCGCCACCGGCAGCCCGGGGACGGTGGCGTGCGTGCGTACGAACCGGCGCAATGCGCCCGCCGTCATCGGGTCGAGGTCCTCGATCGGCCTGGTCTCCGGCGGGATCAGCGGCAGCGCCAGCCGCTGCGCCGAGGTGGCGATCCTGAGCTGGGCGAAGTCGTCGTCGCGGGGCCCGCGCTCCCACAGGCGGGTGGTCATCACCAGGGACCACAGCGCGGAGGGGTCGGGATGGTTCCAGGTCATCGCGCGGTGCTGCTGCTCGGCGGCCTTACGGACCCGCTGCCTGACCTGCTCCAGGTAGCGGTAGTAGTCGCGGCGCTGGCCGTTGAGCTGGTTCTTGCGCTCCCCGGCGGTGCGCAGCAGCTGGCCGACACCCATGCCGACCATCGAGATCGCGAACAGGCCGCTGGAGACCAGCATGATCGGGTTGCCGGTGGAGCCGCCGGTGAACATGAGCGCCATCGCCCCCGCGCCCGCGATCATCGGCAGGTACGTGAGCAGCTGCGTCAGCCCGCCGCCCGTCACGGTCTCCGGGATCTCGGGCGGGGGTTCGAGAAGGACCTCTCCCGCCGGCGGCTCCGGCGGCCTGCGCCGCTCCGGCCGGCGGACCACGATCAGGCTGCCGCTCACCAGCCTCATGAAAGCCCCTGACGTAGGGATATAGGCGACATTTCAAAATTCCTGAACGTTTTTGGCCCGTCACGGCGCGAGCCCGCTCCCTACACTCATCCGGGTGAGCGCCACCGGAACCGACCTGTGCCGGGTCACCGTCGTGACCCCGCGTGGCTTCCTGGACCTGGGCCTCCCGCCGGACATCCCGCTGGGCAACCTGCTGCCGACCCTCCTGCGCATCGCCGGTGAGGGGCTGGCCGAGGCGGGGCTGGCCCACGGCGGCTGGGTGCTCCAGCGGCTCGGCGAGCCCCCGTTCGACCCGAACGCGACCCTGTCCGAGCTGACCGTGCACGACGGCGAGCTGCTGCACCTGCGCCCGCGCGGCCACGAGCTGCCCGAGGCCGTCTTCGACGACGTCGCCGACGCGGTCGCGACCGGCGTGCTGGAGCGCACGGCACGCTGGCAGCCGGCCGCGACCAGGAGCTACGGCCTGCGCGCGGCCGTCGCCCTGCTCGGGCTCGGCGCGATGGCGCTGCTGACGGCCGGCCCGCCCTGGCTACCCGCCGCGCTGGTCGCCGGGGTCGTGGCGCTGGTCCTGCTGCTGGTGGCCGCGGCGCTGTCGCGGGCCATGGGCGACGCCGGAGCCGGAGCGGTGATCGGGTACGCGGCCCTGCCCTACGGCTTCGTGGCCGGCCTCGTCGGCCCGGCCTCGGAGCGGTCGCTCTTCCAGCCGGACAACCTGCTCTCCGCCTGCGGCGTGACGCTGATGCTGGCCACGGCGACCGGGTTCGCGGTGGCGCGGGGGCTGCCCGCGTTCCTCGGCGTGGCCGCCGCCGCGCTCTGCGGGCTGCTCGGCGCCGGCGTCGTCATGGCCTTCGACCTGCCCGCGGCCGGGGTGGCGGCGGTGCTGGCCGCGCTCGTCGTCGGGCTGAGCACGACCATCCCCTCGCTGTCGTTCCGGCTGGCCGGGATGCCGCTGCCCGCGCTGCCGGCGACGGCGGAGGAGCTGCGCCGCGAGAGCGGCGACCTGGACGGCGCGCTGGTGATCGACAAGACCGTGGTCGCCGACCGCTTCTGTTCGGGGCTGCTCGGCGCGGTGGCGCTGGTCGTGCTGGGCGCGCAGGTGCTGCTCGTGCTGGAGGGCACCTGGGCGGCGCCGGCGATGAGCGCGGCGCTGTCGCTGTCGCTGCTCATGCGGGCGCGCGTCTTCGAGGGGCGCGGCCAGCGGGCCTGGCTGACGGCCGCGACCCTGCTCGGCGTGCTCCTGCCGGCCGGGGCCGCCACGCTCGCCGCCGCCGACGGGACCGTGCTGTACGTGATCGTGCCGATCCTCGTGGCGCTGGCCCTGGCCGTGACCGGGACGGCGCTGTGGCTCACGACCGGGCGGCCGTCCCCGTTCTGGGGCCGCGTGGGCGACATCGCCGACATCCTGCTGATGATCGCCCTGGTGCCGCTCTCCCTGGCCGTGATGAACCTGTACGAGACCATCCGCGGCCTGGTCAGTTGACCCGGCCCGCGCAGGGAGGGGCGGAGTGCACAACCAGCGCGACCTTTACCAGGCCTACCGCCTCACCGTGCAGCGCATCGGGCTGGCCCTGCTGCGCGGCCGGCCCAACCAGCCGGAGTGGCCGCTGCGCCGGCAGAACATCGGGTTCCTGGCCGGAATCATGGTCGCGGTCCTGCTCTGCGTCGGCTTCGCCGTCTACGGCCTGCTGCGTCCCGGCGGCGGCAAGTCCCTTGAGGCTCCGGGCACGCTGATCATCGAGCGCGAGACGGGAGCGCGCTTCGTCTACAGCCAGGAGCAGCGCCGGCTCATCCCCGTCGCCAACTACGCCTCCGCCCGCCTCGTCCTCAACGCCCGGCAGGTCAGGGAGCGGGTCGTGGCCAGGCAGGCGCTGGCCTCGTACGAGCGCGGTGCGGCCATCGGCATCCCCGGCGCGCCCGACTCCCTGCCCGACCCGGCGCACCTGGCCAAGGGCCCCTGGTCGGCGTGCGTGCAGGAGCGGGCCGAGCCGACCGGGCGCAAGCCGTACGTGATGCTGGTCGCGGGACGCGAGCTCGGCGGCAAGCCGGTCGCCGAGGGGGAGGCGACGCTGGTCGGCGTGGGCGGCCAGACGTGGGCGATCTGGCGCGGCACCCGCATGCGCGTCCCGGCCGGCATCGCCGGCGGGCTCACCGCCGCCGGCCCGGCCGCCGTGCCGGTGGCCTGGCTGAACGCGCTGCCGGAAGGGCCCGACCTGGCCGCCCCCGCCATCCCCGGACGGGGCCGCCCGGTGACCGGACCGGGCGGCAGGGCCGCGACGGTCGGCCAGGTCTTCCTGGCCGGCGCCGTGGCGGGCGGCGAGGACCACTGGTACGTGCTGCTCTCCGACGGCCTGGCCGCCATCACCCAGGGGCAGGCCGCGCTGCTGCTGAGCGACCCCGACAGCAGGTCTGCCTACGGGGGCGGCGCGGTCAAGGAGATCCGGGTCGACGCCGCCACCGCCAACGCCGCCCCCCGCTCCCGCACCACCCTGCCCGCCGACGGGCTGCCCGCCGTGCTGCCGCGCATGACCGCCTACGACCCCGCGCGCCCGATCTGCGTGGTCTACGCCGAGACCGGCACGGGCTCCACCCGCGTCCGCCTCACCACCGGCGCCACCCTGCCCGCCGCGCACGGCGACGCCACCGACCTGGTCCGCCTCCCGCCCGGCCGCGCCGTCCTGGCCGGGGTGCTGCCCGGCGACGGCCAGATCAAGGCCGTCCAGTCCTACTACCTGATCACCCCCGAGGGCCGCCGCTACGCCGTGCCCGGCGCCGACGTGCTGACCCGGCTGGGCTACACCGCCGCGCAGGCCGCCCCGGTGCCGATGAACGTGCTCCAGCTCATCCCCGAGGGCCCGGTGCTGGACCCGGCACGGGCCGCCAGGCCCGCGATCGATCAGTAGCGGCCGGCCGCGTGCCGGATCGGCGGCCGGCAGGTTCGCGGCCGGTCAGTAGCCGCTGTAGCCCGCTCCGGTTCGCATGCCCACCAGACCGGGGACGTCGGAGACCGAGCCGTAACGGGCGATGGCGTATCGAACCCCGGCGATGATGTTGTCCACCGGATCGTAGACGTTGCCGTGGCCGGGCAGCTGATACGACACGAACGTGGGGTCGATGGTCTGCATCAGGCCCTTGGACGGCGTGCCCGCGGCCGCGTTGGAGTCCCAGTTGTTGATGGCGTGGGGGTTGCCGTTCGACTCGTGGCGGATGATCGTCCAGATGTCGTCCGGGTTCATCTTGCCGACCGGGACGCCGTTCGCCCGGAGGATCGCGACCGCCTGGCGGATCCACTCGGCCACCTGGGCGGGTGGGGCGGGGCCGCCGCCGGCGGGCGGCGGGCCGCTCGGGCCGTAGCCGCCGAAGCCTCCTTGAGCGCCCGAGGATGGCGTGGCGGCGGCCAGGGTGGCCGGGGCCTGGTGCTCGGGTGACCAGCCGAGCGGCCTGCCCGGAGCCGGCGTGAACGCCTGGGTGTCCGGCTCCGGCAGTTCTGCGGCGACGTCGGGAACCGTGGCGAGCGCGTTCTGGATCAGCCCGGCGGCGCTCGACAGGGCCGTTCCGGTGTCGGTGACGAGCCGGCGCAGGTCCGCCCTCGCCGCCTCCATGGCCGGTGCCAGGCGCTCGATGACCTGCGCCTCGGTGGGCGGCGGGGTGGCCGAGCGCAGCTCGTGCGCGGCGGCTGCGTACTGGGCGCAGAGGCCGAGCGCCTGCGACTCCGCGCCGCTCAGCGCCCGCGCGGCCGTGTCGAGGTGGCCCGCGCAGTCGTCCATGACCTGCGCCAGCCGGCCGCCACAGCCGGTCGCCCTGGTCATGTAGGCGGTGAACGCGTCGGCGCCCGCCCCCTGCCAGGCGCC